>CAJPPF010000077.1 GCA_905372445.1 uncultured Prevotella sp.
TTTTAAATTGTTATATATTTATTTTTCGTATTATCAAAATGTCAATAAGGCAATGTCTTACCGCATAGAAAAGCGCATAAACATCATTCCACCCCAGAGGAGTGGGTATAATAAGCCTATTTGAGGTGCAAAGGTACAAACTTTCCGTCAAACAACCTAATTAATCAGGGTGTCACACAAAAAAAAAGAATAGAATTAAGATAGTTAAATTTCTATTAACTTTCTTTAATAGTAGATTCTTATGCTTTTCATTCAATAATAATCTTCGCACGACAATGGAATTTTTTTTACGGAACAGAGTCGATAGCAGAAGTGCGCTACACTATTAGTTTCAAGAAGTGACGGTTGTTGGTTCAAGAACCGTAGGAATCAGCGCCAAGAAACGGCGGTTTTAGAGGCAAGAAATGGCGGTTCTTGAAGCAAAGTTCACCGTGCCTTGGTATGCACTGTAAATCAGATAGTTACAAAAGCCTGTCTTCTTGTTTTCGTGTAACGGCAAGTGAGTTTTATATGTACAAAATAATAAAGCCGGAGAGTGAAAAAAAATGTCAAACTGACACTAATCGGCTTTTAGAGGAGAATGTTTCAAGTTCAACCCACATCATTACGATAGTTCGGAATAAGATTTTTATTATTAGTGTACGGTAAACACATTATAGCAATGAAGCAAGTAGGATGAAACCTGAAGGGGCGTGATTTATCACACTTAAGCAATCCTCTGGTAAACAGGCAATCCGACAGGCGTAGGGGCGTGATTTATCACGTTCCGCCTTTGCATTCGGTCCATTTCGTAGCTCTGGAGCAATTATTTGTTTTAACGTAGGGAAGCGGGACGTGATAAATCACGCCTCTACACCTGACGGCAAATGCCAACCCTTTCTCGACTCGTGGAAGATACAAAACTAATCAGCTTTTACTGGACACCAATAAAAATAAAAGAGCCATATCAAACTCCGTTTTGAGTGCTGATATGGTTCTTTTCATTGTATTTAAAAGCGGGAAAGTTTCAAATGATATGTCCGTGTTTATCCAAATTGAATCTTGACACGGTCTCTTAAGATTGCGCAGAACGGCTGTCGGCACTGTTATGACCGGTAGCATGCTTATGCCTGTCCGTTGCCGAAAGGAGCAATGGTGCCGCCCTGTGGTTTCTGTCCCTGATTAAGATCTATCTTACCGAAATGCTGCTCGTACTTCATCACGTTGTCCTGAAGGGCAAGGAGAAGACGCTTTGCGTGCTCAGGTGCCATGATGACACGTGCACCGACATTTGCCTTTGGCATTGCAGGGAGCATTGAGGCGAAGTCGAGGACAAACTCTGTAGGACCGTGAGCTATGAGCGCGATATTTGAGTAGATGCCTTGAGCGATTTCCTTATCTACATTTATCTGAATCTGTTGATTATTGTTCTCTTCCATAATAGTAATATGTTTTGGTTTGGGTTAAACACAAATCGGTAAATAGACCGCAGTGCGATTTTATTATCAAAGAATAACTGCTATCGACCGACTTAGGTTAAAAACAAGGGGACAAGACCTCAGAAAGGTAATGTCCCCTCATTGAATATTTCAATTTAACATGACGTATTAGTCGATGATTGGATCAGCGTAGTCGAGCACATTCTTACGATTGGCTTCCATACGTTCATGATCCTCCTTTGAGCCTACGATGAGCTTATCCCACTGGCGCAGACCAGTACCTGCCGGTATGAGGTGACCGCAGATAACGTTCTCCTTCATTCCCTCGAGGTTGTCGACCTTTCCGCGGATTGCACTTTCGTTGAGCACTTTGGTAGTCTCTTGGAATGATGCTGCAGACATGAAGCTCTTTGTTGCGAGCGCTGCACGTGTGATACCCTGTAGCACCTGTGTGGCAGTAGCAGGAACAGCATCGCGTACCTGAACGACGCGGAGGTCGCGGCGCTTGAGAGAAGAATTCTCATCGCGTAGACGACGTGCAGTAATCATCTGACCATTGCGGAGGTTCTCGCTGTCGCCGGCATCAACGACAATCTTCTTGCCCCAGATACGGTCGTTCTCTTCGAGGAAGTCGAGCTTGTCGATAAGTTCCTGCTCAAGGAAGGCTGTATCGCCTGCATCCTCGATCTTCACCTTACGCATCATCTGACGTACAATAATCTCGAAGTGCTTATCGTTGATAGCGATACCCTGAAGACGATAAACGTCCTGCACCTCATTTACGATATACTCCTGCACAGCGGTAGGACCTTTGATGGCAAGAATATCGCTTGGAGTGACAGCGCCGTCGGAGAGTGGAGTACCTGCACGTACAGCATCTTCGTCCTGAACGAGGATTTGCTTAGACATGCTTACGAGATACTTACGAATGTCGCCTGTCTTACTGGTAACGGAAATTTCACGATTACCACGCTTAACACGCTCTATCTTTACGATACCATCGATTTCTGATACTACAGCAGGGTTTGACGGATTTCGTGCCTCGAAGAGCTCGGTCACACGTGGCAGACCCTGAGTGATATCACCACCACCGCCAACGGTACGTGGAATCTTAACCAGTGTCATACCGCTCTCTACCTTATCGCCATTCTTAACGATGATATGGCCACCTACAGGGAAGTTGTATGTTGCAACAACCTGACCATGACTGTCGAGAACATCACAGTGTGGCGCGAGAGTCTTATCGCGCGAGTCGGTTATGACAACGTCCGACATACCCGTTGTGATGTCGAGCTCTGCCTTGTAAGTCTGTCCCTCGATCATATCGGCGAAACGGATCTTACCAGGATGCTGTGTGACGATAACGGCATTGAATGGGTCCCACTTAGCAATGAGGTCGCCCTTGCTTACGTTGTCGCCATCCTTATAATATAGTGACGCACCATAAGGCACAGGAAGGTTAGACATCACGATGCCTGTGTTTGTATCTACGAATCGGACTTCGGTCAGACGGCTTACTACCATATCCACTTCCTTCTCGTTCTCTTTGAACGGCACCGTACGCAGTTCGTCGAACTCAATACGAGCGTCGTTCTTTGCAACGATAGAAGCGTTGGCAGCTGCGTTACCTGCGATACCTCCGGCATGGAAGGTACGGAGTGTAAGCTGCGTACCCGGCTCACCAATAGCCTGTGCAGCAATGACGCCGACAGCCTCGCCCTTATGCACCATGCGCTGTGTGGCAAGGTTACGACCGTAGCATTTCTTGCAGACTCCATGGCGACTCTCACAAGTAAGTACGGAGCGTATTTCAACCATCTCGATGCCTGCCTCTTCGATTTCCTCACAACGAGACTCTGTGAGTTCCTCGCCTGAAGGACAGATGACAGTACCGGTATGTGGATTGATCACATCATGTACGCTTACACGACCGAGAATACGATCGTAGAGAGAAGAGATAACCTCGTCGCCATTCTTCAACGCACGGCATTCAAGACCACGGAGTGTACCACAGTCGTCGTCGGTGACGATAACATCGTGTGACACGTCAACAAGACGACGTGTGAGGTAACCGGCATCGGCAGTCTTCATCGCGGTGTCAGCAAGACCCTTACGAGCACCGTGAGAAGCAATGAAGTACTCAAGCACTGACATTCCCTCCTTGAAGTTGGAGAGAATCGGGTTCTCGATAGTGCTACGCTCGTCGGCACCTGACTTTGTAGGCTTTGCCATCAAACCACGGATACCGGAGAGCTGCTTAATCTGATCCTTGGAACCACGGGCTCCGGAATCGAGCATCATGAACACAGCATTGAATCCCTGGTCAGCCTCGGTCATCTGCTTCAACAGGACATCGCCAATCTCATTGTTTACATGAGTCCATGTATCGATAACCTGCTTGTAACGATCGTCGTCGGTAATCATACCAAGATTATAGTTGTTGGTGATATCCTCGACATTCTGATTACCGCGCTCTACGATACCTGCCTTCTCCTCCGGAATGATGATATCATCGAGGTTGAATGACAGACCTGCAACATATGCCATACGATAACCGAGGTTCTTGATACCATCAAGAAATTCGCACGCCTCTGCCATACCTACAGTATTGATTACCTGCTGGATGAGTCCGCGTAGGGTCTTCTTTGATATGATGTCGTTGAAGAATCCTATTTCCTTTGGTATGATTCCGTTTACGATGACACGACCTACGGATGTATTGACCATACGCTTCTGGATCTTGCCGTCGACGAGGTCGTCAACGACAACCTTTACCTGAGCATGAAGGTCGCACTTTCCCTCGTTGTGAGCGATGATTGCTTCTTCATCACCATAGAATATGAGTCCCTCGCCCTTAGCAGCAGGACGAATCTTTGTGATATAATAGAGACCCAGAACCATATCCTGTGAAGGTACGGTGATAGGGTTACCATTGGCTGGGTTAAGGATGTTGTGGCTCTGAAGCATCAGAATCTGTGCCTCAAGGATAGCCTCATTACTCAACGGGAGGTGGACAGCCATCTGGTCGCCGTCGAAGTCGGCATTGAATGCAGTACATGCCAATGGATGCAACTGAATAGCCTTACCCTCGATCATCTTTGGTTGGAATGCCTGTATACCGAGACGGTGAAGTGTAGGCGCACGGTTGAGCAATACCGGATGCCCCTTCATCACATTCTCAAGGATATCCCAGATTACCGGTTCGCGACGGTCGACAATCTTCTTCGCAGACTTTACCGTCTTCACGATGCCGCGCTCAATGAGCTTACGGATGATGAATGGTTTGTAAAGCTCGGCAGCCATTAGTTTTGGAAGACCGCACTCGCCCATCTTCAACTCCGGACCTACAACGATAACGGAACGTGCAGAATAGTCGACACGCTTACCAAGGAGATTCTGACGGAAACGTCCTGACTTACCCTTCAAAGAGTCAGAGAGCGACTTCAACGGACGGTTGCTCTCGCTCTTTACGGCAGACGCTTTACGACTGTTGTCGAAAAGAGAGTCAACGGCTTCCTGAAGCATACGCTTCTCATTACGGAGGATTACTTCCGGAGCCTTGATTTCAACGAGACGTTTCAGACGGTTATTACGGATAATGACACGGCGATAGAGGTCGTTGAGGTCGGATGTAGCGAAACGCCCACCGTCAAGCGGTACAAGCGGACGAAGCTCAGGAGGTGTGACAGGCAGAATCTTCATGATCATCCACTCAGGACGGTTCACGTCCTTACTGTTACGGAACGCCTCTACAATACGCAGACGCTTCAATGCCTCTGTCTTGCGCTGCTGGCTTGAATCCTTGTATGCCATGTCGCGGAGTTCGTCAGCGAGCGAGTCGAGATCGAGATCAGCAAGAAGATCATATACTGCCTCTGCTCCCATCTTGGCAACGAACTTGTTTGGATCATCATTATCGAGGATGTCGTTCTCATAACCAACATAATTGTCGATGATGTTGAGATACTCTTCTTCAGACAGGAGGTCGTACTTATGAGTACCGTTCATTTCCTCGCCATCATCATTAGTAGTACCGGCAAACGAACCCGGACGAATAACAATGTATTTCTCATAATAGATAACTGCGTCCATTCTCTTTGTCGGCATCCCAAGGAGGTAGCCGATCTTGTTTGGCAGAGAACGGAAGTACCAGATGTGAGCCACAGGCACAACGAGCTCGATATGTCCGGCACGCTCACGGCGTACCTTCTTCTCCGTCACCTCTACACCGCATCGGTCGCATACAATACCCTTATAGCGAATACGCTTGTATTTTCCGCAGGCACACTCGTAGTCCTTTGTAGGACCGAAGATACGCTCACAGAAAAGACCGTCGCGCTCAGGCTTGTAAGTACGGTAGTTAATTGTCTCAGGCTTGGTAACCTCACCGTAGGAATTCTCGAGGATTTCCTCTGGTGAAGCCAAGCTGATAGTTATCTTAGTAAAATTGTTCTTTACTTTTGTATCTTTCTTAAAAGCCATGTTCTTTTATTGTTTAAGACATGATTAATCCATTTTTACACTCAGACCAAGACCACGGAGCTCATGCAAGAGCACGTTGAGAGACTCTGGAATACCAGGTGTCGGCATTGCGTCGCCCTTGACGATAGCCTCGTATGTCTTCGAACGGCCTACAGTATCATCAGACTTCACAGTCAGGATTTCCTGCAGAACATGTGAAGCACCGAATGCCTCAAGAGCCCAGACCTCCATCTCTCCGAAACGCTGACCACCGAACTGTGCCTTACCACCGAGTGGCTGCTGTGTGATGAGAGAGTAAGGACCGATAGAACGTGCGTGCATCTTATCCTCTACCATGTGACCAAGTTTGAGGAAGTAGGTGATACCTACTGTCGCCGGCTGGTCGAAACGCTCACCTGTCTCACCGTCATAGAGATGGGTTGAACAATAGCGTGGCAGACCTGCCTTGTCGGTCCATTCGTTGAGGTCGTCGATGTGTGCACCATCGAAGATAGGAGTAGCAAACTTAACACCGAGTTTCTTGCCGGCAGCACCGAGGACAGCCTCGAAGATCTGTCCAAGATTCATTCGTGAAGGCACACCAAGCGGATTAAGTACCAAGTCAACCGGACGACCATCTTCCATGAACGGCATGTCCTCTTCGCGTACAATCTTCGAAACGATACCCTTGTTACCGTGACGACCTGCAAGCTTATCACCTACACCGATCTTACGCTTCTTTGCTATATATACCTTTGCCATCTGCAGGATGCCGGAAGGGAGGTCGCTGCCAATGGTTATGGCAAACTTGCGACGCTTAAGCTCTGCATCAAGCAATTTATACTTACGTATGTAGTTCATAATGAGCTTCTGGATGAGCTTGTTGGCGTGCTCATCGTCAGTCCACGCATTTGACTGAATGCCATCGTACTCGAGATTCTTCAGAGCTGGAATAGTGAACTGCGAGCCCTTATTAATAATCTCTGCACCGGAATAGTCTTTGATGCCCTGACAAACCTTATTCTCTGTAAGAATCATCAGTTTGTCGACAAGGATATCCTTAAGGTCATTGTTCTTTGCCTCGTACTCCTCCTCAAGCTTTGCGAGAAGTATCTTATCCTGTTTCTTCGACTCACGTGTCTTTACGGCACGAGAGAAGAGTTTCTTATCAATGACAACACCTGAGAGTGAAGGATTGGCTTTGAGTGAAGAGTCCTTAACATCGCCAGCCTTATCGCCGAAGATAGCACGAAGCAGTTTCTCCTCTGGCGAAGGATCAGACTCTCCCTTTGGAGAAATCTTACCGATCATGATATCACCTGGCTCTACACGAGCACCAACACGGATGATACCGTTCTCGTCAAGGTCCTTGGTAGCCTCTTCCGATACGTTTGGAATGTCGGCAGTGAACTCCTCTACACCGCGCTTTGTCTCGCGAACGTCGAGTGAGTACTCATCAACATGGACAGAGGTGAGTACATCCTCGCGGATAACACGCTCTGAAAGCACGATAGCATCCTCATAGTTGTAACCCTTCCAAGGCATATAAGCGACAAGGAGATTACGTCCGAGTGCAAGCTCGCCGTTCTCTGTAGCGTAGCCTTCTGTAAGGATATCGCCCTTCTTCACACGTTGTCCCTTATTACATATTGGACGGAGGTCAATAACCATGTTCTGGTTTGTACGGCGGAACTTAGGAATACGGTATTCCTTCAACGCCGGCTCGAAACTGACGAACTCCTCTTCCTCTGTACGATCATAGAGAATACGTATGGTTGTTGCATCGATATAATCGATTACACCATCGCCTTCAGCAGTGATCATCGTACGAGAGTCCTCGCACACCTGCTTCTCAAGACCTGTTCCTACTATAGGAGCATCATTATGAAGAAGTGGCACTGCCTGGCGCATCATGTTACATCCCATGAGTGCTCGGTGACCGTCGTCATGCTCGAGGAATGGAATGAGTGCTGCTGAAACAGACGCGATCTGCTGTGGAGCAACGTCCATGAGTGACACCTGGGTAGGAGGCACTACTGGGTAGTCGGCATCCTGACGGCACTTAACGACCTTACGGATGAAAGAACCATCCTCACGAAGCGGAGCATTGCCCTGACCTATGATTACCTTTTCTTCCTCCTCTGCCGTAACATAAAGGACATCATCGTTCTTCATATCAACAGTAGAGTTTTCTACCTTACGGTAAGGTGTCTCGATGAATCCAAGGTCGTTGATCTTTGCATACACACAGAGTGAAGAGATCAAACCGATGTTTGGACCTTCAGGTGACTCAATAGGGCACAGACGACCGTAGTGAGTATAGTGTACGTCTCGAACCTCGAAACCTGCACGCTCACGAGAAAGACCACCAGGACCGAGGGCAGAAAGACGGCGCTTGTGTGTCACCTCGGCAAGTGGGTTCGTCTGGTCCATGAATTGTGATAGAGGGTTTGTTCCGAAGAATGAATTGATAACGCTCGAGATAGTCTTTGCATTAATCAAATCAGTTGGAGTGAACACTTCGTTGTCACGTACATTCATACGTTCACGGATAGTACGGCTCATACGAGCAAGACCTATCGAGAACTGGTTTGCCAACTGCTCGCCGACGGTGCGTACACGACGGTTTGACAGGTGGTCAATATCATCTACACTGGCTTTAGAGTTTACCAGATTGATGAGATACTTGATAATCTCGATGATGTCATCACGTGTAAGGACACGTGTTGCCATATCTGTTTCAAGATGAAGTTTCTTATTTATACGATAGCGCCCCACCTCACCAAGGTCATAACGCTTATCAGAGAAGAACAGGTTTGTGAATACCTCACGGGCACTGGCTTCATCGGCAGGGTCTGCATTACGCAACTGACGATAAATGTATTCGACGGCCTCCTTCTCACTGTTACTTGGATCTTTAGAGAGGGTATTGAAAATGATTGCATACTTACTTGCTGTATCCTCATCCTTGTGAAGGAGAATCACACCTGCACCACTATCAAGAATATCATTCACATTATCAGCTGTGATTTCTGTCTCACGCTCAAGAATGATTTCATTACGTTCAATAGTTACTACCTCTCCCGTATCCTCATCCACGAAGTCCTCGCTTGAACGTTTCAGTACATGACCTGCAAGTGTACGACCTATGGCATCCTTAAGATTCCTCTTGTTTACCTTTACTTCCTCTGCAAGGTCAAATATCTTCAAGATATCTTTATCGCTCTCGAAGCCCATTGCACGGAGAAGGGTTGTTACCGGTAACTTCTTCTTACGGTCTATATACGCGTACATTACATTATTAATGTCGGTATTGAACTCGATCCATGACCCTTTGAAAGGTATGATACGAGCACTATACAGCGGTGTGCCGTTAGCATGAACGCCCTGGCTGAAGAAAACGCCAGGCGAACGATGCAGCTGAGACACAACAACGCGCTCAGCACCATTAATGACGAATGTGCCGTTAGATGTCATGTAAGGTATTGTACCGAGGAAGACATCCTGAATTACTGTTGGGAAATCCTCATGATCAGGATCTGAACATGAAAGTTTCATCTTAGCCTTGAGAGGTACGCTATATGTCAGACCACACTCAAGACACTCCTCAATAGTGTAACGTGGTGGGTCGATATAGTAATCCAAGAACTCAAGAACGAAACTGTTACGTGTATCGGTGATAGGGAAATTCTCTGCGAACACCTTATATAGACCGTCGTTCCTACGTTCTTCAGGCGGAGTATCCAACTGGAGGAAGTCCTTAAATGACTTCAGCTGTACATCAAGGAAATCCGGAAACGGATATGGATTGTGTACGCTGGCAAAATTTACTCTGTTATCAATAACTTTTGATGCCATTTGTTATCGTTTAAATTTATTTTCCTTGGGTTACCCAGGTCTCTTCTATCAGACTCAAGAGTACCCGGAGATGTCGAAAGACACAAAAAGGTTAGGATTTACCTACCTGGCAAATCCTAACCAATATTTAAGAGAAAGTGTTTTATTACTTGAGCTCTACAACAGCACCTGCTGCCTCGATAGTCTTCTTGAGGTTCTCTGCCTCATCCTTGCTCAGACCTTCCTTGATAGTAGCAGGTGTACCGTCAACAAGATCCTTTGCTTCCTTCAGACCAAGACCGCAAGCTTCCTTAACTGCCTTTACAACCTGGAGCTTAGCAGCACCTGCCTCCTTGAGGACAACATCAAATGTTGACTTCTCCTCAGCAGCAGCCTCACCAGCTGCAGCAGGACCAGCAGCTACAGCAACAGCTGCAGCAGCAGGCTCGATTCCGTACTCGTCCTTGAGGACTGCCTTCAACTCTGTAACTTCCTTAACTGTCAAGTTTACCAACTCTTCAGCAATAGCTTTAATAT
>CAJPPF010000078.1 GCA_905372445.1 uncultured Prevotella sp.
TTTAGTGCTGAAGATGGAGTAAAGTTAAACAAAAGTATTCAAACAAACGTCATGGAAATGCTTTTTCTTTTGATGGTCATCCCAAGGAAATGTAATTTCACGCAGATGGGACGCTATGGAAAGCGTGGCGAACAATGCTATCGGCAGACGGCAGAGCGCAGCGTGAACTGGCTCGAAATGAATATGTGGCTGAGCGCTTTCGCCTTCAAGGAGAGCAAGGGTCGCAATGCCATCGTTATTGATCCTAGCTTCATTAAGAAGGCTGGGAAGCATACCCCATACGTTGGTACGTTTTGGTCCGGCTGTGCAGGTGCTGTAAAGCACGGTCTTGAGGTCCTCGGCATCGGTGTGATAGACGTGGACTTGCATGAGTGTATGATGCTGAAGGCTGTGCAGACCACATTGGAAAAAGGCGAGGAGAAAAAGAGATGAGCCTATACGACTGGTATGCCAAAGTATTGGAGGACGACAAGGTAACCTTACAGCGTATTTGCAAGGTTCTTGTCGCCGACTCAGCCTTCTCCAAAAGACCTTTCATCGACAAGGTAATGAAGATGAGGTTCCATGTTGTGAGCCGCTTGCGTCATGACGCAGCCTTGTTCTACATATGGGATGGGGAGCCCACAGAAAAGCCGGGTCGTCCTCGTGTCAAAGGTGATAAGATTGACGGAAGGAACTTGTCTCACCGAAGACTGTATCATCAATAACTATTCATGCTCAATGGTAATGGTTGACGCTTAGCGACCACATGCCCATTAAGATATAAACAAACGATTCAGCTTTATGAATATAGAAGAAGTAAGGGAGTATGCTCTGACATTGCCCCATACAACCGAGGATATGCCATACGGTCCCGACTGTGTCGTATTCCGCATTGCAGGAAAGATATTCCTGCATATAGCATTGGAGTCAAGTCCTGCGAGAATAGCCATTAAGTTGAGACCAGAGTTTGGCGAGAGCCTAAGGGAACAATATGAGTTCGTGCGCCCTGCATTCCACATGAATAAAGTGCATTGGAATGACGTCTTTGTGGAAAATACTGTAGACGACGCTTTCATAAAAGAATGGATACGACAGTCCTACGACATAGTATATTCAAAGTTGCCACGCAGGACTAAGGAACAATTGACATAGAATGCCGACCTGTATCTCTGGATTAACAGATTTGGTTTCAAAAGACGAATTGGCATCATATCTGGTTTCGGGAACTGTTCCTTGAGTTCTTTCACAATATCAATATAGCCGCTACGCTCCTCACCCGTTGCAATATCCGTTAACCCTTGAAGATATTTCTTGTTGGTGGTGCGTCCAAATTGAACTGCACCCCGAAAGTTATATAAAACTCTCGGGGTGCAGTTTACAAGTCGTCCACCAATGCTGTACTCTTGGCGTATGCCGTACTCTTGGCTTCGAAGAAGTCGGTTTTAACCATGTTGGCGTTGGAGTATTGTGACACCCAACGCATATTTTCCGGTTCTACGTGATTATCTTCGTATAAAGTACCGAATCCGAGACTCTTCCAGCGTAGGTTGCCGAGATAACGGATGTAATCGTGTATCATGTTAGTATTGAGTCCCTGAATGCTGTCTCCAATGACATATTTACCCCATTCTATTTCCTGTCTTACACCCTCATGCATCATCTCTTCATATATCTTCACCTTTTCTTCGGTAAAGAGTTCGGGCTCTTCTTTCTTTAATTCGAGTATTATGTTTCTGAACAGCCATAGATGAGTGTTCTCATCGCGGTTGATATATCGTATCTCCTGAGCTGAACCTGGCATTTTCCCGTTACGGCTGAGGTTATAGAAGAACATAAAGCCACTGTAGAAATAGATGCCTTCCAGGATGAAGTTGGCTATCAATGCCTTTATCAGGCGGAACTTATCTCTGTTCTCCTGAAACTCATTGTAGCAGTTGCCGATGAATGTGTTACGACGCAGAAGATGCTCGTCGGTCTTCCACTGATAGAGTATCTCATCGCGCTCTTCAGGCGAGCAGATGGAGTCGAGCATATAGCTGTAGCTCTGACTGTGGATACACTCTTGGAAAGTCTGTATGTGTAGACACAGGTTTACCTCGTTGGCAGTTATATATTCGCTCACCGTCGGCAGGTTATTGCTCTGCAGTGAGTCAAGAAACACGAGGAAACTCAATGTTTTGTCGTATGCCGTACGCTCTGCCTTATCAAGGTTCGGATAGTCTTTCAGGTCTTGCGTAAGATTGATTTCCTCCGGTATCCAGAAGTTGTTCATAGCCTGTCTGTACCAGCCGCTTACCCAACTGTAGCGCATATTGTTAAAGTCATTCAGATTGGTGCTGTTTCCTCCAATCATCCTTCGCAGTCGCAGATCTGTGTCGCCCGAGGGATTAAACAGTGAATTTCTCTTCAATTTATCTGTTGCCATATTCTTTTATTGTATTAGTTTCATTTTATGATGCACAACTCTCGCATTCTTCAACCTCCAAAGACTTGCTTCTGACGTAGTAGATTGTCTTTACGCCACTCTTCCATGCGAGTATGTAGAGCTCTAACAACTGGCGCATAGTAAAGTCGTTAGTTATGTATAGATTCATGCTCTGTGCCTGATCTATGTGTCGCTGGCGTATGCCCGCTGCTCTTACCGACCATTTCTGGTCTATATGGTAAGCGCTTTTGTAAAGCCAGTAGGTTTTGTCTGATAGTGCCGGAGCAACGCGAGGCAGCATCGCGCCCTTTTTCTCTTCCAAGAAGAAACGCTGCATGATTGGGTCAAGACCTGCCGTAGTGCCAGCTAATATGCTTGTGCTGCTTGTCGGAGCAATGGCAAGCAGATAGGCGTTGCGCATTCCCTGCTGTGCCACTTTTGCTGCCAGGGCGTTCCATTCTGCCGATTCGTATCCACGCTTATGAAAGTATGCTCCTGTCTGCCAGTCACTTCCCTCGAAATAAAGGTAAGAACCTTTTGCCTTCGCAATATCGGAACTTGTCTCTATGGCAGCGTAGTTGATAGTCTCAAACACTTCGTCCATGAATTTAAGATGCTCCTCACTTTCCCATTTGATGCCATGTTTGGTAAGGGCATGGTGATAGCCGCTTATGCCAAGTCCAATACTGCGATAACGTTGGTTTGTAATCTTGGCGAATGGCACAGGATAGAAGTTGAGGTCAATCACATTGTCAAGGGCACGTACTACTGTAGCCACCTTGTCCTTCATTGCCGCTTTGTCGGTCAGAGGGAGCCTGCCTAACGACAGACTTGCTAAGTTGCAGACGACAAACTCGCCGGGCTTTACAGTATTAACCACAACGGTTTCTCCATCGTCGGTCTTAATTTCATTTGACACCTCTTCTATCTGTGCCATGTTCTGTGCAATCTCCGTACAGAGATTAGAACAGTATATTATACCCTTGTGACTGTTCGGGTTATTGCGGTTTACGATGTCGCGGTTGAAGGTGAACGGCGTTCCGGTCTCTACGGCAGAGCGCAGCACCAGTCTGACAATGTCTTTTATGGAGATGATGCGCCGTGATATGCGCTGATCATCCACACACTCTTTATACCGCCTTTCCCATTCCTCACCGTAGAAGTCCTCGAGGCAATATCCCTTTACGCGCAGGATCTCGTTTGGACAGAACAAGTGCCAGCTTTTGTTAAGGTCTTCTTCTGCCATCTTCCAGAATAGGTCAGGATAACATACTGCGGGGAAAATGTCGTGTGCTTTCATGCGGTCGTCGCCGTTGTTTGTGCGCAACTGCAGGAACTCGGGCAAGTCCTTATGCCACACGTCGAGATATACTGCTACCGCACCTTGGCGCATGCCTAACTGATCGACAGCCACAGCAGTGTCGTTCACTAACTTCATCCAGCGTATTACGCCGCCGGCAACGCCTTTGAATCCACGGATATTTCCACCTGTCGCACGCACTTTGCCGAAGTACATTCCCATACCGCCGCCAAACTTACTCACTTGTGAGAAGTTGTCGATACTGCGATAGATGCCCTTAAGACTGTCGGGCACTGTGTCTATGAAGCAGCTTGACAACTGATGATTCGGTTTGCGGGCATTTGATAACGTTGGTGTAGCCATTGTCACCTCTAACTTACTCAGCAAGTCATATATCTTTTCTACCCACATCATGCGGTCTTCCTTTTCAGGCATTGCAAGATGCAGGGCAATGCCGAGATACATCTCCTGAATGTTCTCTATCACATTTCCTTTATATGTACGGATGAGATATCGTTTCATCAGCAGGTCCAAGCCTGAGTAGTTAAAGAGTTTGTTGCGTTCCGGTTGCATGAGCGTTGCAGCTTCTTCTATCTCGGACGGTGTATAGGAGTGCAGAATGTAATCGCCATACAGACCCTCGTCTGTCATATAGCGCAGTTTGTCATAGAAGGTGTTGAGACCCATCTCGCATTCAAGGTCTTTCACCTCTTTATTCAGCTGATAAGCCAGCAGTCGCGCAGAAATCATCTCCCAGTCAGGGTTTTCAGACGTTGTCAGTTCCACAGCCGCCTTGATAAGTGCTGCCATCTTATCCTTCGAGGTCATCAGCGGCTTGCTGAAACCGGAGAATTTCTCGGCTAATATGTTAACGCTATATTCAGCCATACGGAAGTCGCGACTGATTTCTTTCAATACCTCTTCCAGTCCGTTGTCGCCTACGATAAGGGCGATGTTCCGTATCGACTTGCGTTGTTCGTTGCGTTGCCATCTGAAGAGGATATAGCTCTTTGCTTCGTCGTAGAAACCATGTGCCATTAATGACTTCTCTACTTTGTCCTGAATGCTCTCGACATTGCATTTATCTGGATTCTCGCTTATGAAGGCTTCAATCTCTTTAATCATCTTAGAGAGTTCTCCGTCGTTTACGTATCTTCCGGTGCTTGCGAAACATTTTCTTATGGCTACAGCAATTTTTTCGGGGTTATACTTTTCTAAGTTACCGTTGCGTTTGGTAATGTCCATAGGAATATTCTTAAATGTTTTATGTAGTAAATAAATAATTGCCTTTGTTTATCAGATTGTTATGAACTTGCAGTTCAAATATAATCGCATTTATAGACCTAATCAGCCATACAAAGTTACAAAAAAAAGGTAGAAGACACTATTTTTTATGATTCTTTTCAACTCTTTTTTACCATTGTAAAGATATATCGTTGTGCATTTATTGTCCGCATGTCGGTATCGTTACAGTATCTTATAAAAGGAAAGACATGGCGTGAGCCGTAGAAGGGTACGCGATTCATCGCGTTCCGTACATACGATTCACATCATTTACCGGTAGACACAAATCCTTCTCAAGAGAAAAACTCATCTGGAACCGGCATATATAAATTAGGTATACCTTTTGCCTTCGTTCTGACTTTGGCGTAAAAAAGAATTAGTTAATATTATTTATCATATTTAAAGACTCGAATGTCAATCAAAAAACGTATCTTTGCAAGAATAATATGTCATGCAAAGACAGTGGCAATGCTATCTGTATTTGAGCTTATGGCTATATCACAAACGCATATTTCAAACAATAAAACAACATACAATGGAAAATAAGCAAAAGACAAATATTGGCGTCATAGGATTGGCGGTAATGGGCGAGAACCTCGCATTGAACATGGCTAATCATGGCTGGCAGGTCTCTGTTTATAACAGAACCGTGCCCGGAATAGAAGAGGGTGTGGTAGAGCGTTTCATCAACAGACGGGCGAAAGGTAAGAGCATAGAGGGCTATACCGACATAGCCGATTTTGTGAACTCTATAGAGCAACCGCGAAAGATAATGATGATGGTAAGAGCCGGTGGTGCGGTTGACCAGTTGATGGACCAGCTTTTCCCACTGCTGTCTGCCGGTGATATTCTTATCGACGGTGGCAACTCCAACTTTGAAGATACAAACCGTCGTGTAGAAAGAGCCGAGGCACTCGGTTTCAACTTTATCGGCAGTGGTGTCTCCGGTGGAGAAGAAGGGGCGCTCAACGGTGCTTCGATAATGCCGGGCGGCAGTCGACAGGCATGGGAGAGCGTGCGACCTATACTGCAGAGCATAGCAGCAAAAGCCGAAGATGGTTCGCCATGTTGCCAGTGGGTCGGTCCGCAAGGTTCAGGACACTTCGTGAAGATGATACATAACGGTATTGAATACGGAGATATGCAGCTCATCTCTGAAGCATACTGGGTGATGAAACACCTCGGTGGCATGACAAACGAAGAGATGGCTGACACCTTCGAGGAGTGGAACAAAGGAAAACTGCGTAGTTATCTTATTGAAATCACAGCCAACATTCTCCGTCATAAAAAAGCGGATGAGCAGGGTTATCTTATCGATAAGATACTCGATGCGGCAGGGCAGAAAGGCACTGGCAAATGGTCGGTTATCAATGCAATGGAACTGGGCATGCCTTTAGGACTTATCGCCACGGCTGTGTTTGAGCGTAGCCTGTCGGCACAGAAAGACATAAGAGTACTGTCGTCTTCAACATTCTCAAGAAAAGCAGCAGTTCCCGTAGCTGACAAGACATTGCTGTTGAAGCAGGTTGAGGCTGCACTGTATGCTTCAAAATTGGTAAGCTACGCTCAGGGCTTCGCAATTTTGCAGACAGCAGCCGATAAGTTCGGATGGAATCTCGACATGGCTTCTATTGCAAGAATGTGGCGAGGAGGATGTATCATCAGAAGTGCATTCCTCAATGACATCGCGTCAGCATACGAGGTAGAAGACAAACCGAAGCATCTGCTGCTTGCACCTTACTTCTCAAACGCGATGGAAGTACTGCTCACTGACTGGAAGCAGCTTGTGGCAAAGGCAATAACAGAGAACCTTCCTACACCGGCATTCTCTTCCGCATTGACCTATTTCTTCTCACTGACATCGGAGATTCTCCCTGCCAACATGGTGCAGGCACAGCGCGACTACTTCGGAGCGCATACTTTCGAGCGAAACGACAAGCCAAGGGGCGAGTTCTTCCATGAGAACTGGACTGGTCATGGCGGCGACACAAAATCAGGAACATATAATGTCTAACAGGAAGGAAACCCGATATGGAAAAGTTTGTAATGGTTATTTTCGGAGCATCAGGCGACCTAACAAAGCGTAAGCTGATGCCCGCGTTGTATGCACTGTATAAGCGACAGCGACTGCAGGAGGGGTTCTCTATCCTTGGAGTATCACGCACTGCTTACACCGACGAAGAGTATCAGAAATACATACTGGAGCAACTTCATACATTCATAGGCAAAGAAGAACAGGACGAAGCGCTTATAAGAAGCTTTATCGAACACCTTCATTATCTGCCGATTGACCCGGCAAAGGTCGAAGGCTATAGCCTACTGAAGCAGAGACTTATGGAACTTACTGACAGCGCAACGCCTGACAACCTGCTGTATTATCTCTCCACTCCGCCATCACTTTACGGAGTGGTGCCCCAACATCTTAAGGCTGCAGGATTGAATCCTCCTGGCTCGCGCATCATCGTGGAGAAGCCGTTCGGCTACGACCTCGAGTCGGCGCTGAAGCTGAATGAAGTCTATGCGTCGGCGTTCCGCGAAGAGCAGGTATATCGTATAGACCATTTCCTTGGAAAGGAGACTGCGCAGAATATTCTTGCGTTCCGATTCGCCAACGGAATCTTTGAACCGCTCTGGAACAGACGATACATCGACTATGTGGAAATAACTGCTGTAGAAAATCTCGGAATTGAAAACCGAGGCGGATTCTACGACACAACCGGTGCACTGAGAGACATGGTGCAGAACCATCTCATACAGCTTGTTGCGCTTACTGCAATGGAGCCACCTTCAAAATTCAATGCCGACTATTTCCGTACGGAGGTAGTTAAGGTGTATCACTCGCTGAAACCGCTTACCGAGGAAGACTTCAACAATCATGTGGTTAGAGGACAATACATTGCGTCAGACAGTAAGAACGGCTACAGAGAGGAAAAAGGCGTTGGAATGGAATCACGCACTGAGACCTTCGTCGCTATGAAGATAGGCATCGACAACTGGCGCTGGAGCGGTGTTCCATTCTATATACGCACAGGAAAGCAGATGCCTACAAAGGTAACGGAGATTGTCATACACTTCAAGGAAGCTCCTCATCAGATGTTTCATGGAGTCGACGGCATGCAACCACAGCCGAATAAGTTGATAATACGCATACAACCGAACGAAGGTATCGTGCTGAACATCGGAATGAAGATGCCAGGCGCAGGCTTCGAAGTGAAGAAAGTGGAAATGGATTTCAGCTACGACAGCCTCGGCGGACTGCCGATAAACGACGCATATTCAAGACTTATTGATGACTGTATACAAGGCGACCCTACACTGTTTACAAGAAGTGATGCTGTGGAAGCGTCATGGAAATTCTTCGACCCATTGCTGCGCTATTGGCAGAAAAATCCTGATGTACCTCTCTATGGTTATCCTGCAGGCACTTGGGGACCATTAGAAAGTGAGGCAATGATGAAAGACCACGGTGCAGAATGGACTAATCCATGTAAGAATCTTACGAACACCGACTTGTATTGCGAGCTATGATAAAAAAAGTATTCAATACTCCCGCTGACACTGCTCACGCTCTGATAAAGGCTATTCTGATGTGGGCAGATGAAGATAAGGATAGGGAGTTCACAATCGCCCTCAGCGGCGGCAATACACCTGCACTCATGTTCGACATCTGGGCAGAACAATACAATGACGTTACACCGTGGGACAGACTTCTTTTCTTCTGGGTAGACGAGCGATGTGTACCACCTACACACAGCGAGAGCAACTACGGAATGACCGCCGAACACCTGATAAGTAAAATTAAAATTCCGGCGACAAACATATTCAGGATAGATGGCGAACATGCCGACAATCCCGAACAAGAATGTATAAGGTATGCAGGGATAGTAAAGGAAAAAGTTAGACAGAAAAACGGTTTTCCTTCATTTAACCTTGTACTTCTCGGTGCCGGTGACGACGGGCATACCTCGTCTATATTCCCCGGACAGGAGTCGCTGCTCACGACATCTGATATTTATGCCATAGGCGTCCACCCGGTGTCAGGTCAGAAACGCATTGCCCTTACAGGTCTGCCGATAATAAATGCGCAGAGAGTGGCATTTCTGATGACGGGAGCATCGAAAGCTCCGGTATTGAAAGCTATGGAGGAACGCGCAGATGCTGGTCCGGCTGCATACGTGGCGCACAATGCGCTTAACGAGGTCTATGTTTTCACTGACCAGAATTGATATACGCCAGGTTCGGAATAAATCTTTCTAAAATTTATTCCGAACCGTATATATATTTAACCCAACCATATATACCACCCCTTACATCAGTATAATAAAAAAGGGTGGTTTATACTATTTATAGAGGAAATCGATCAATAGATTCCTAAGTGTTTTTTTGTTCTTTGAAAATGAAAATACACTAGGTCTCTTGATTGATGTGGGGTTAATGTTGTATACAAAAAATCAATGTGTTAAGTCATATTGATATCACCATTGATTTATAGTCATATGCATTTATGTTCCCATTCAAGAAAACTATTAATTGAAAAATGATTTGTAAAATAAAGCATTAAATGTTTGCTACTTTTGTGCAAAACAGTTAACTTTGTAAAGAAAAATCAATACACTTTTTAATTATGTGCAAATATAAGCGTATAGTTCTGCTGCTCTTTTTCCTGCTGCAAGGCATATACGCATCATTCTCTCAGACACAAAATAATTCTGCAAAACAGTTAGAGGCACTCAATCAGTTTTTTGCCCATATCGCAGAAAGCAATGCTTCTGTAAGTGAGAAACTGGAACAACAGCAACGTACCTTTCCTGCGAATTTATCGGAGCAGTTCAAGCAAAATGATTGGTCTCATTTATCGGAAACGATCAAATCCATTCCCGGCGCTATCAAAGACATGGGACTTTCCGGAACCTTATGCATTCAAATGGATTTCCAAAACCATGTACTGCATGCCAGTTCGGAGGTTTATTTCAATACACCAGCAGAATTTATCCGTGGCGTAGGAGAAAGTGGGCAAGCCGGTTGGGGTGTTTTGCATATAGAACCTAAGGAATGGTATTTGCACTTAGGCACACCAACCAACTTCCCATTCACAATATCCGTAAGCGTGCAAAAAAGGATAGAATCGCAACACAAAGACGACATAAATCAGGTGAAGAGATGCCGTCGACGCAAATCCAACACTGCAAATATGCCTCTTTTTGGTCAA
>CAJPPF010000079.1 GCA_905372445.1 uncultured Prevotella sp.
CACTGAAGATGAGAGCAAATCCCCTCTACATCCATTAGCTGTTATAGTCTTAGTCAATGACAATATAGATATTCTCGAGCGCAATATACCCTTGTTTCTTGAGCAGGAGTATGAACCGGGATATCAAATAATCATCGTTGCTAACGAAGGCGACACTCTTGCCGACAATCTGATGAAGCGCTATCAGGATCACAAGAGTCTAAAGTCGACATTCATTCCAAAGACCTCGCGTTACATCAGTAGAGAGAAACTTGGAGTTACACTTGGTGTCAAGGCAGCAAGGCATGAATGGTGCATACTCGTTGACGCTCTCTGTTATCCTAAAAGCAGGTATTGGCTTTCAGAAATGTCAAAACAATGTACCGACAGTCATAACCTCGTTGTTGGATACTGCAACTACGCCGACGGCACAAAGGCATACCGATTATTTACACGTATGCGTCATTTTGCATATATATGGCGTGATGCCATAAAAGGCGTTCCCTACGCTTCGAATAACTCAAACCTTGCTTTCCGTAAGAGTGACTTCATAAATAACGAAGGCTATAGAGGAAATTTGGAATGTATACGCGGTGAGTATGATTTCATTGTAAACAAGTTCGCACTTAAGAACAAAACAGGAGTTGTCACATCCAAAGAAGGCTCTTTGATAGAAAGTGTGCCAACTGATAAGCAATGGCATCGTCGGCAGATTTTCTATATTCATTCACGAAAATTCATGAAACACGGAACATGGCATCAGGTTCTGTCGACTACAGACACGGTCCTACTCCACCTGACATGGATTGCCAGTATGGCAGCAATCGTTATTGCAGCATTTCTGCAGAATTGGATATTGCTTATATCTGCCATATTAGCCATATTAATCAATGTCTGTTGGCGTACTTTAACAGGGAGGAAAGTAGCTGCACTACTCCACACAGATGTTCCAACATGGCAAATTATCCCTTTAGAATTGTCTTCTATATGGCATGCTCTTGCTGATAAGATACACTATCACAGAGCAAATCCGTATGATTTCACATGTCATAAGTTATGAGAATAAGAATGTTTCTCGGGGCAGACCTCGACAATAATAAAATTCCTGAAAGAACCATTGAGACTCTCTGTGCGGAGTTCGCAAAGGATCAAAACATCGAAATCACTGATGATAATCCCGATGTTATTCATTTCTTTGGAGCTTGGACACCCTCTGCACAGAATGTTGCAAAGGATGCACATATGAAATATATTGCTACTGTACACACTCCACTTGGTTCTCTTTCACCATGGCAACCGCGAAGTTCAGCCAATGTAAAGCTGACTTCAAGGTGTACAGCCATTGTTGCGTCAGGACAGATGGAACTTGAACTCATAGACGATGGTACAAGCAGGAAGTTGACAAATATCCTTAATCCTGTAGTAACAAACACGACTACTCCTGAAAAGATGGCATCTGAATATAAGGATGTATATATTAAGTATATAAGAGTCAATGATGATAAACTCTGGGAAGATATTGTGCACAAGGTAGGAATGATACGCGAATCTGATGAAATGATACTCAACATATGCAAAAACCTACTCTATGCTCAATGTCTTGCTACGCGTCGGAATATTCCCCACACATTCATCAACAACTTATCCAATCTGCTCACAAACAGTAACTATGATGAATACAGACTTGGCGAGGTTTTAAAACTCATACATTTGTATCATTTCACGCAACGGCTTGAATATATACTTCAGGAAAAGTCAGGTCTCACCGAGGGTTTCATGCCTCTTCCTATGAAGGATGATAAGGTCGCACATCAGATGCTTACACTCATTACAGACTATAAAAAATAAAATTATGGCAAACAAAAGATATAACATCAAACGTGACAAACGATATCTCGAGCTCTTATCACAGTCTTTCCCTACTGTAGCAGCTGCCAGCACTGAGATAATAAACCTCCAGGCTATTCTTAACCTGCCAAAAGGTACAGAACATTTTCTTGCCGATATTCACGGCGAGCATCAGGCGTTTCTACATGTTCTGAAGAATGCTTCAGGAAACATTAAACGAAAAGTGAAGGAACTCTATGGTTTAGAGATGTCTCTTGACGATATTCGTGATTTCTGCTCACTTATCTATTATCCGGAAGAGAAACTGGAGATTATAAAAGAACGCGACATCAATCTACACTCATGGTACAACGAAACGATTAATCGCCTCGTAGGTTTATGTCGTGAAGTTTCAAGCAAATATACTCGTTCAAAGGTTCGTAAAGCTCTTCCTGAGAGTTTCTCATACATTATTCAGGAACTCCTGCATGAGCAAAACGCCGACCATAACAAGCGTGCATACGTTAAAGGCATCATCGAGACGATTATCAATATCGGACGTGCAGACGACTTTATTATAGCTATCTCCAATGTCATTCAGCGTCTTATTATCGACCAACTGCATATTCTCGGCGATATCTTCGATCGCGGTTCCGGTGCACACATCATCCTCGACAGCCTTCGACAGTATCACAGTTGGGACATACAATGGGGCAATCATGATATTCTATGGATGGGAGCATGTGCGGGTAATACAGCATGTATATGTAATGTCATACGTCTGTCGCTACGCTATTCCAACCTAACAACCCTTGAGGATGGATATGGTATAAACATGATGCCACTGGCTGCATTTGCAATGGAGACATATAAAGACGATCCATGTGAGGAGTTCATGCCAAAGACCATCGGCAAGGAGGCTGATACACAGAATATGACACGCCTTACTGCTCAGATGCACAAAGCTATTTCTATCCTTCAGTTCAAGGCGGAGGCTAAGATTATAAAGCGTAACCCACATTGGCTGATGAACGACCGTTGTCTGCTTGAATCAATAAACTATGAAAAAGGAATAATCCTGATTGATGGCAAGACATACTCTCTTAAGAGCAATAATTTCCCGACAATCAATCCGTCCGACCCTTCGGCAATGACAGAAGAAGAGGAACTGTTGATGAACCGACTTGCCCATTCCTTCATGGTCAGTGAGAAACTTGGTAAACATATACGTACAATCCTGCGTCATGGCTCGATGTATAATATATGTAATGGCAACCTCATGTATCATGCAGCCATACCACTTAACGATGACGGTTCTATACGTAATGTGGAGATAACTCCCGGGCAATATCTTGGTGGACGTGCATTGCTTGATGCAACTGATATGATTATAAGAACAGCATTCCAACCTGAAGCCGACATCAATGAGAGGGAATACGCACGTGACTATTTTCTTTATCTATGGTGTGGTCCGGACAGTCCTCTGTTCAATAAATCCAAGATGGCAACCTTTGAACGTTATTTCATAGAAGAAAGTGAGACACACCACGAATCAAAAGGACCTTATTTCAAGCTCCGCAACAATGAAGACATTGTCGATGGCATACTCGATGCTTTTAAGGTCAAAGGAAAGAATCGCCATATAATCAACGGACACGTTCCGGTACATGCGGCAGAGGGAGAAAATCCTATTAAAGCTGGTGGACGCCTGATGGTTATTGATGGCGGATTCTCTCAACCATATCACAAGACAACAGGTATTGCAGGCTACACCTTGGTATATCACTCCCGCGGTTTTCAGCTGGTGCAGCACGAGCCATTCAACAGTACATCTGAAGCAATACGCAATGGCACAGATATTAAATCAACCACCCAGATCATTGAGATGAGCGATCATCGTATGCTCGTTGCCGATACTGATCGTGGCAGGGAATTGAAACAACAGATTGTCGATTTGAAAGAACTGCTGTATGCCTATCGTCATGGGTGGGTAAAAGAACAAGAATAACATTTAATGATATGAATAAACGTCTTACCGTCATCCTCGTTTTTTGTCTGGTTTATGCCACTGCTGCCTTGGCTCAATATCGTTGGAACCAGGCTTATCAGGATTATATCAACCAATACAAGGACATTGCTATAGAAGAAATGCTCCGCTATAATATCCCGGCAAGTATCACTCTGGCACAGGGACTTCTTGAGAGCGGAGCCGGGAAAAGTGATTTGGCACGCAACGGCAATAATCATTTTGGCATCAAATGCCACGACTGGACCGGACGAACGATTCATCATGACGATGATGACCTTCAAGAGTGCTTCCGTGCTTATGACAGTGCTCTACAGAGCTACGAAGACCATAGCAAATTCCTTAGGAATAAACCGCGTTATTCCTCACTATTCCGTCTTGAGCGTACAGACTATAAAGGATGGGCTCATGGACTGAAAGCGGCTGGCTATGCGACAAATCCCCAATATGCCTACTCTCTTATAAATATCATTGAGACATATAACCTCTCGCAATATGATAAAGCTACGTCATATAGTAATAAGTTCGCTCAAGAGCCTAACAATAGCTATGGCAATAACACAGTACCTTACACAGGTATACACACCATACGCATTGCCAACAAGAACTACTACGTTGTAGCGCGTCAGGGCGATACCTTCCGCAGCATCAGCAAGGAGGTCGGCGTTTCCTACCGCAAACTTGCCAGATACAATGAACGCGACAAAAACATGGTGCTTGCACAAGGTGATATCGTATTTCTGAAAAAGAAACGCACTAAAGCCGACAAGATTTTTAAACATGTACCACATATCGTCAAAGCAGGTGAAAGTATGTACACCATTGCACAGCGTTATGGAATACGGTTAAAGAGCTTATACAAAAAGAATCATCTCGACTATGACCATGAGATACGTCCAGGAGAGATATTGAAAGTTTATTAAAAAGAATAATTATGAAAAGAAATTACCTTGTAAGTCTGTTCCTGATGATGATGTTCTGCCCAATTAACATATATGCGCAGGAATTCAATCGTTATTTCAGTGATGCTACATTAAGACTCGATTATATATTTGCGGGCAATACCGAACATCAGTCTATATACCTTAATCGTTTAAACAAGTTGCCGCGATGGTATGGCAAGCGTAAGAATCTGACAGAAGTCCCTATGGAGGGATACGGGCAGATCATTGTGCGCGAACATAGCTCACAGCAAATAATTTATCGTAATTCATTCTCAACTCTGTTTCAAGAGTGGCTCTCTTACGACGAGGCAAAGTCACAGCATAAATCGTTCGAGAACGTGCTGCTCATACCTATGCCTAATGATACTGTCGACGTAACAGTCGAACTATATAATAACAGACGTGAAGTAATGACACAGATGGAGCATCAAGTAATTCCTTCAGATATTCTGATACGTAACATAGGAAATAAACCTACACCTTACGATACACTTGTCAAAGCTCCTGACCCAGACCATGCCATCAATATAGCTTTCGTTGCAGAGGGCTATACTAATGAAGAGATGTCTATATTCATAAATGACTGTAATACAGCTATTGATGCTATTTTTGAGCATGAACCATTCAAGTCGGCAAAGTCAGGCTTTAATATCGTTGCGGTGAAATCTTCTTCCATTGACAGCGGCACCAGCGAACCAGGAAACGGCATCTGGCGCAACACCGTTCTGGGGAGTCATTTTAACACATTCTATTCTGACAGATATCTGACCACATTAAATCTATTCGCCCTTCATGATGTCCTTGCCGGAACGCCCTATGAGCATATCATCGTTCTGGTGAACACTGAGAAATACGGAGGTGGAGGAATACTCAATTCCTACAATCTTTCCATGACACATCATCCTAAATTCCGACCAGTCGTTGTGCATGAATTTGGACACAGTTTTGCAGGACTGGCTGACGAGTATGCATACGAGACGGAAGAGATATCTATGTATCCTCATGATATAGAGCCTTGGGAACAGAACATCACAACACTTGTTGATTTCTCTTCAAAATGGGAGAATATGATGGGACACAACGGAGTAGGATTAAACGAAGGTGCAGGTTATAGTCCCAAGGGGCTGTACCGTCCATGCAAAGACTGCCGGATGCGCACTAATGAGACACCAGACTTCTGTCCTGTCTGTCAGCATATTCTGAAGAAAGTTATTGATTTCTACACAAAGTGAGACTAAGCATTGGCACGTTTTTTGCTCGAATGGCAGTAGTTAATATAAGAAAGGATTAAACTATGCCAACACAGTTTTCACATAAGGTATCAAAAATACTCGAAATAAGTCGCGATGAAGCAACACGCCTTCGTTGCCGTATCATCACTCCTGAGCATCTTCTGCTCGGTATGATTTCCGACCACGACAATGAAGCATACGATATTTTATCTCGTATGAATGTCGACATATTGGCAATAAGGAATGAATTGGAACAGAAAGTGCGCGCCGGTGACGAATTTGAACCGGTAAGCACATCAACGATTATTCTCGATGATAATGCCAATAACATACTGCGTCAGGCTGTTCTCGAGGCACGTCTGCAAAACAAGCAGACAGTTACGGAAGTGCATCTCATACTCGCCCTACTCCATGATCAGAGCCAGAATGCAGCAAAAGATGTTCTTAACACACATAATATCACTTATGATGGTGCATTGACTTACGTGAAGGCTGAGACAACACAACCTCAGTCAAGCATTGATACACCTGCTGAGGAAGAAGACGAAGACATTCTCATGAGCACAAGCAATGGCAAGACAATGTCTTCAACCACTCAAACCCGGCAGAAGATGACCAAAACGCCTGTACTCGACAATTTCTCTGTTGATCTGACCAAAGCTGCTGCTGAAGGAAAGCTCGACCCTGTTGTCGGTCGTGAAAGAGAGATACAACGTATTACAGAGATTCTATGCCGACGAAAGAAAAACAATCCCGTTCTCATTGGTGAGCCTGGTGTGGGGAAGAGTGCCATTGTCGAAGGGCTTGCACAACTCATTGCTGACAAAAAGACATCACCATTGTTGTTCGACAAGCGGCTTCTCAATCTCGACATGTCAGCCATTGTGGCAGGAACAAAATATCGTGGACAGTTCGAAGAGCGCCTGAAAGCTTTGATAAGGGAGCTGGAAGAAAATACGGATGTAATAATCTTCATCGACGAGATTCATACAATGATAGGTGCAGGCGGAGCCCCAGGTTCTATGGATGCCGCCAATATGATGAAACCGGCATTAGCACGTGGAGTAATACAGTGTATTGGCGCTACAACGCTTGACGAATACCGTAACTCTATAGAAAAGGATGGTGCTCTCGAACGTCGTTTCCAAAAGGTTCTTGTGGAACAGACAACAGCCGAAGAAACACTTGAGATAATACGTAACATTACTGACCGATACGAACAGCATCACCATGTGCATTATACAGAAGAGGCTTTAAATGCCTGTGTGCGATATACCGACCGTTACGTGTCAGACCGACAGTTTCCCGACAAGGCTATAGACGCCCTTGACGAAGTTGGTGCAAAGGTGCATCTTCGTAATACAGACCTGCCGGAGGACATCATTTCCCTTCAGGAGCAGATAAAGATTGCAGACACCAAGAAAAAGCAGGCAGTGGCGAATCAGAACTTTGAACTTGCCGCAGCCTATCGCGATAAGCAAACACAGCTTGAGGCATTGCTGAAAGACCGTCAACGTGCATGGGAGAATGGAGAGACGGGCGAACGAATAGACGTCACCGAAGATGATGTTGCAGAAGTGGTATCACTGATGACTGGCGTTCCCGTTCAGCGTGTGGCAGAGTCTGAGGGTATGCGTCTGCGTAATATACGCGAACATCTTGAAGAAAAGGTCATAGCACAGAACCCTGCCATTGACAAGATAGTCAAGGCTATACAACGTAATCGTGTAGGCTTGAAAGACCCTAACCGTCCTATAGGAGCATTCATGTTTCTCGGTCCTACAGGTGTCGGAAAGACTTATCTTGCCAAGCAGCTTGCTGTAGAGATGTTGGGTTCGGCTGATGCACTCATACGCATTGACATGAGCGAATACACTGAGAGCTTCAACACCTCACGTCTTATAGGTGCACCTCCAGGATATGTTGGCTATGAAGAAGGCGGACAACTCACCGAGCGGGTGCGTAGACATCCATATTCTATTGTTCTGCTCGACGAGATTGAGAAAGCTCATCATAATGTCTACAACCTCCTGCTGCAGGTTCTTGACGAGGGACGTCTTACTGATGGCAACGGTCGCCTCATTGATTTCCGCAACACAGTAATCATCATGACCTCCAATGCCGGTACACGTCAGTTGAAAGAGTTCGGACGTGGCATAGGATTCGGGGCAACGAATCTGGGCATCAGTGTCAGTGAGAGTGATAAGGAGTATGCACGAAGCATAATCCAGAAGAGTCTCTCTAAGCAGTTTGCACCGGAGTTTCTCAATCGGCTTGACGAGATAATAACATTCGACCAGCTCGACCTTGAGGCTATAAAGAGGATTATCGATATAGAACTCGTATCGCTGTATAAGCGTGTCGAAAATCTTGGATATAAGCTCCAACTCACTGATGAGGCAAAAGAGTTTGTCGCCACTAAAGGCTACGATGTACAGTTTGGCGCTCGTCCTCTGAAGCGAGCCATACAGACTTATGTGGAGGATGGGGTGTGCGAGTTGCTTCTCTCTGACACTCTAAGTCCGGGAGATGTGATAACAGCAAGCAAAAACATTGAGAAAGAAGAACTATGCTTCACTACAAGTCATTATGAAAACAGTAGCTGCTGATTACATGAAATAAACGTCTGTGAAATCCTTCCTACGTTTCCAATTTAAGGAAGCGCCGTTTCGTGGTTCAAGAATCGCCTTTTAAGAGTCAAGAAACGGCACTTTTATAACACAGTATAAACAAAATGTCAATTAAAAAAACGATATTACTCATTGCATCTCTATTATCAGTGCTTTCTTCTAAAGGTCAGGATGTCTCCGCTCATTCTTTTGCTGAAGGCGAACTGTCGGTTAAGATGGAAACAATGGCATTCTTTCGTGACAATGAGTTCAATGGCGACATTCAAAAGGGTTACACGCTGCCGGGAGCATGGATACGTCCTGCCATAGCATACAATCCTTTGGATAACGTCCATCTTGAGGCAGGTGCTTCGGCGCTGTTCTTCTCTGGAGCCAACAAGTACCCATGCTGGGCTTATCACGATATAGCTAAATGGAAAGGCAACCAATATCAGGATGGTATACATGTACTTCCTTGGTTGCGTGCAGAGATGAAGACCGGTATGTTTGACATTGTGCTTGGTAATATCTATGGCGGTACGTATCATGGACTTAGCACTCCATTATATAATAAGGAGCAAATTCTTTCTGCCGATCCGGAAATGGGAGCGCAGATTATTTATGACACACGGAAATTCCACCTTGACACGTATTGTAACTGGCAAAGTTTCCAGTTTCGTGAAGACACTCATCAGGAAGCATTTACCGTTGGAATAGTAGCCAAATACAGACCTTTCAACACAGATGGTTGGAAGAACCTGCAACTGAATTCTGTCATTTTGGCACAGCATCGTGGAGGAGAACTTGATATAACCGACCATGGTGTACAAACACTCGGGAATGGTTCTATTGGACTATCATGGGAAGACACATATATAGGTACAGTAAACCGTCTTCGTTTCGAGGTTGACGCTATGGGATGCTATCAGCAGAAGGGCACGCTGTGGCACTTCGATAGCGGTGCTGCATATAATGCCTCTGTGACAATAGGCTTTCTTCGCGACCTCCATACGCAGATCGGCTATTTCCATGCCCCCGGCAATTTCGTAAGCCTATATGGCAGCCCGTTCTTTTCTACCGTAAGCCTTATACATTCCGATGTAAAATATAAAGGTCTGAAGACGGCATACCTTGACTTTGGCTATTCTCATACCTTTGGCAAAGCCTACACACTTGGTGCAAATATAGAGGCATACAGCGTTCATCCAAGTGGTGGGAAAAGTGACACTTCTTTCTCTTTTGGTCTTTACATGCATCTAAATCCGGAAATACTAATCAAGAAGTTCAAATGAATGTAAGGATGTAGCCTCATGAATGGGCGGATAGTCAAGAAAAATCATCTTTGCAGTTTTTAATGAAATAGAAAACCAAGGACAATGATTTCCGAGGGCTCGGATGAGCGGAAAATGCGAAAAACAGAGTTTCCGAGGGCTCGGATGAGCGGAAAACTGCGATTTTTTGATGAAAACAGCCATCAGGAACTCAGAAACTGCAGTTTTTTAATGAAAACAGCCATCAGGAACTCAGA
>CAJPPF010000080.1 GCA_905372445.1 uncultured Prevotella sp.
TCAACAAAATGCCTGTTCTGACCACACATACAGCCGATATTTGCCGGCGTATTGCCGTTCGATGACAAAAAACGCTTATTTTCAGCATTACATATAAAATACTGATAACCCCAATTCGGTTTAAGGTGTGGTAAGATTTGCAAAGGGCAAAGAATTGTACAAAAGAAAAGGGGCAGCTCCTCATAAAGGAGTTGCCCCATATTTTTATTTACTGTTATTTACTCACTAATTACTTATTGATGTACTTTACAGTCTTTGTTGTTCCGTCAGCATACTTAATGCTCTTGATGACTAGCCCCTTGCCAGCTTTGGACAACTTGCGGCCGGAGAGGTCGAAGTATGTTTCACCTACAACTTGCATGTTGTCAGTTTTTTCAATAGTTCCGATACCTGTCGAGACTGTTGAGCATAATGTTTCAACATCACCGCAGAAGAAGCTCTTGTCATCGCTCCAATAAGCACCTAATAACTTCAATCTTATGGGGTTTTGAATTTCTCCTTCCATATAAGTGCCATCAAGCTTAGCAGTATTGCCATCAAGTGTGAAAGTTATAGACTGTTCATCTGACACCACAAATTTTCCTTTCTTGTATTCCATATAGCCTACGCGGAGGCCATATTTACCGTCTTCGAATTCGCCATACAGAATGTATTGACCTGCAGGAATAGTGATTTTGTTTCCTTTTTTAGTACCTTTCACCCAGCCACCTGCTTGGTCGTTCGTGATAAATGAAGCGTAAGTAAGCACATACTTCAAATAAACAGTCTTGCCGTCAGCATCAGTAATTACTTTCAAATCGCCAGGTTGATGGTCGTTTGCTATTAAGTTTGCATAATCAAGAACCGTGAGCTCATTCCCGTACTTATAAAACATTTTACCGCTAACACGTTTGTAAACTATTTCAGTGCCGGCTGGTTGTTCGGTAATAACTTCAGGCTTGTCTTGTGCCTGTGCATTAATGCCGATGAATGCTCCGATAGCAAAGAGTAGTAATTTTTTCATAATGATAAAGGTTTAAAGTGTTACAATTTTTTATGGGAAAATCCCACGATAATAATCTTTTAAAATAGAAGAAGCTTATACGACATCTATCTTGTTTGCTTCCTTTTATGCGCCTAAAGATAGAAAATAGTTTTACAAGAACAAAGTGCAGTATCGATTTTTTTACGTTTTATTAACATATGATAAGGGAGAATAAAAGTCATAAAAGGTGGAGTCTACCTTTCAATAAGATAGGTCGCAAGCAAAGATTCTTATTGCATTTAAAAATACGAGTATTGTATTTGGAAGTATCAGAAAGAAAAAAGCTCAACACTTTGGGGTGTCGAGCCTTTCTACCCCAATTCGGGATAAGCAGTTCTTCTTTTCCTCAAAAAGGAGGTTTTATGCCATGCTGACATGGCAAATCATTGTCTTTCGTTTTCTATTTCGCTAAAAAATGCAATGATGAATTTTCCTTACTACATGCAAGGTTTTTATCTGACAAACAACAGCTCGCGATACTTCGGCAAGGTCCACAGCTCATCGGCAACAATCAGTTCGAGTTTGTCAATCTCGTATCTGATGCTCTCGAGCTTTGGCGCTACAGTGTCGTGATATGCAACGGCTTTCTCGCGGCAGCTCTCAATGCGGTTTGCCACTTTGCGCGCTTCTACCAGTTCGCCGACACCGGTGGCAATGCGCTGGCTACGCTCGGCAATCTCACGGAGAATGGCGATGTTACGTTCAGAGAGCGCCTTGCCTTCTTCTGTACCGAAGATATTCATCATGTTCTGGACGTTACAAGCCAACTGGCTCTGATATTTCGTGGCAACAGGGATGATGTGGTTCATTGATATATCGCCGAGTACACGTGCCTCAATCTGCACTTTCTTCGTGTAGGTCTCCCATTTTATCTCATTGCGAGCAAGCAGTTCCTTCCTGTCGAACACCTTCATCACCTCGAACATCGCCACGCTGTCGGCGTCGAGATATCGGTCGATGATGAGCGGAACGGACTTCTCTGTGTCTAATCCGCGTCGTTGTGCCTCGAGCACCCACTCTTCCGAATAGCCGTTACCGTCGAAATGCACCGGTGCACAGGTTTTTATATCCTCCCGAACGACGTCGAGTATCGCCTCGAACTTATCCTCGCCCTTGGCAATGAGAGCATCGACACGTGTCTTGAAATTTACAAGTGCCTCAGCCACGGCGGCATTCAGGGCAATCATTGCCGATGCACAGTTTGATTCAGAGCCCGGAGCGCGGAACTCGAAGCGGTTGCCGGTGAAAGCGAACGGTGATGTGCGGTTGCGGTCGGTGTTATCGATCAGCAGTTCCGGTATTTCGGGTATATCGAGTTTTGTAATTGATTTGCCTGACACGGCGAGGAGGTCGTCCTTGTCAGCCTTGACAATATGCTCGAGCAGTTCGGTCAGTTGCTTGCCGAGGAATGACGAGATGATGGCAGGAGGCGCTTCGTGACCGCCCAATCGATGGGCATTCGTGGCAGAGACAATAGATGCCTTCAGAAGTCCGTTGTGCTTATACACAGCCATGAGAGTCTCTACGACGAAGGTCACGAAACGGAGGTTTGTCTCAGGCGTGTTGCCCGGGGCATGGCATAGAATGCCCGTATCGGTCGACAGCGACCAGTTGCAGTGCTTTCCCGAACCGTTGATTCCATTGAACGGTTTTTCGTGGAGCAAAACGCGGAAACCATGCTTACGTGCAACTTTTTTCATCAGCGACATGAGCAGCATGTTATGGTCGACAGCCAGATTTGCTTCTTCGAATATCGGTGCAATCTCAAATTGGTTAGGCGCAGCCTCATTGTGGCGTGTTTTACAAGGTATGGCGAGTTCGAGAGCTTGTATCTCGAGGTCTTTCATGAACGACTGCACGCGGTCGGGGATAGTGCCGAAATAATGGTCGTCCATCTGTTGGTCTTTCGCAGAGTCGTGCCCCATGAGAGTGCGACCGGTGAGCAGAAGATCGGGTCGTGCGGAGTATAGTCCTTCGTCGACGAGAAAGTATTCCTGCTCCCAACCGAGGTTGCAAGTAATCTTTTTCACCTCTGGGTCGAAATACTTTGCCACGGCTGTGCCCGCCGTATTGACGGCACGGAGAGCCTTGAGCAGCGGTGTCTTGTAGTCGAGAGCCTCGCCGGTGTAGGAGATAAAGACGGTAGGAATGCATAGAGTGTCGTCGATGATGAATACAGGCGATGTGGTGTCCCACGCAGAATAGCCGCGCGCCTCGAATACCGAGCGTATGCCGCCCGAAGGAAAGCTTGATGCGTCGGGTTCCTGTTGTAAGAGCAGCTTGCCAGAGAACTCCTCGATCATTCCGCCCTTGCCGTCGTGTTCTACGAAAGCATCGTGCTTCTCGGCTGTACCCTCCGTCAGAGGCTGAAACCAGTGAGTGTAGTGTGTCACGCCATTATCGTCAGCCCATTGCTTCATGCCTTTAGCCACTGCATCGGCTACGTTACGGTCGAGACGAACGCCATTGTCGATGACATCAATCATCTTGTCGTAAACTCTACGGTCAAGATACTTATACATCTTCTGACGTGTGAAAACTTTCTTGCCAAAGAACTCCGACGGACGCTCTAACGGAGATGACACATCGAGAGGCTTTTTAGTGAAAGCCTCTCCTACAACTTGGAATCTGAGATTTACCATACGTTATATTGTTTATCGTAATTGTCCTAACTCACGGTTTTGCACTGCAAATTTAATCATATTTGCAGAGAATCAGTCAAGAATAATAAAGAAATTCTCTATTATCCATATATTTTCTATCAAAAGGTAAGTAGTAGGGAAGTGACATTGCTGAACAATATTCCTTATCGCAATGCCTTAATTAGATTTGTGCTGAATCAGCTTATCGCCGCCCAGTTGATATTCGTTTTGCGCAACTCGCGCAGTCTGTCCCATAACATGGAATACTCCGTTTTGTTGCATTCGGGGTCTACATCAATGATCTTCTGAGCCTCGTCGCGTGCCAGCTGCACTATCTGTCCGTCGCGTGCTATGTCAGCGATCTTCAGGTCGAACGCCAGCCCACTTTGCTGCGTTCCCTCGAGATCACCTGGACCACGCAGCTTCAAGTCAGCCTCAGCAATCTGAAAACCGTCGTTTGTGTCGCACATTATGTCTATGCGCATACGCGTTTCCTTTGCCAGCTCGTTGCCTGTGACGAGAATGCAATAGCTCTGATCTGCGCCACGTCCCACACGACCGCGCAACTGATGCAGCTGCGACAGCCCGAAACGCTGTGCCTCGAGGATGACCATTACCGATGCGTTCGGCACGTTCACACCTACCTCTATCACGGTCGTTGCTACAAGAATCTGTGTCTCGCCGCGGGCAAAACGCTGCATCTCCGCATCCTTTTCCTTCGGTTTCATCTTACCGTGTATCTTACTCATCTTATAGTTTGGGAATACATCCATAAGGTGATTATAGCCTTCTTCGAGATTCTTCAGGTCGATCTTCTCGCTTTCCTTGATGAGAGGATAGACGATATACACCTGACGCCCCATAGCAATCTGCTTGCGTATGCCCTGATAGAGCGAGCCCATCTGGCTGTCATACTTGTGTATGGTGTATACGGGTTTACGTCCTGGAGGCAGTTCGTCGATGACACTCACATCGAGGTCGCCGTAGATTGTCATCGCCAATGTACGCGGTATCGGCGTTGCTGTCATGACGAGAATATGCGGCGGTTTCTCACTCTTCGACCATAGTTTTGCGCGCTGAGCCACTCCAAAGCGGTGCTGCTCGTCGACGACAGCAAGTCCCAAGCGTCGGAACTCCACCGGCTCCTCTATGATTGCATGCGTGCCGACGAGGATATCAACCTCGCCGGAGGATAATGCTGAGAGAATCTCCTGACGGCGCTTGCCTTTGACACTGCCTGTCAGCAGTTCTACACGCAACGGCATATTTTCCAGAAACCCTCGTAGTGTGGCGAGATGTTGCTCGGCGAGAATCTCTGTCGGCGCCATGATACACGCCTGATAGCCATTACCTATAGCCAGAAGCATAGTCATCAGTGCGACAAGTGTCTTGCCCGAACCGACATCGCCCTGTAGCAGGCGGTTCATCTGACGACCGGAACGCATGTCCTCGCGGACCTCGCGAATGACACGTTTCTGAGCACCGGTGAGTGGAAAAGGCAGATTATTCTTGTAGAAATCGTTGAACACATTGCCAACCTTGTCGAAGATATAACCGCTGTAACGCCGGCGATGGTCGGCAGCATAGCGGAGAATATTGAGTTGAACATAAAACAGTTCCTCAAACTTCAACCGCTGCTGTGCCTTCTGCACATCCATCGGACCGGCAGGATAATGAATCAACTGAAACGCTTCTGTGCGTGATATGAGGTGCAGAGGGTTGACGATGAATGGTGGCAGCGTCTCCGGTAATCCTGCCTTGCCCACTTTCTCGACGAGTGTCTGGGTGAGCTTCTCCATCTGGCGAGACATCAGTCCCGACTTCTTCATCTTCTCGGTGGTGATATAATAAGGTCGCATGGAGCGTGTAGCCGGCTCCACCTCGTCGGTTTTCTCTATCTCCGGATGAGTGAACTGATAACGACCGCCGAAGACAGTCGGTCTGCCGAACACCACATATTCCTCGCCTACCTTGTAACTCTTTCTCACATATTGCGTTGCCTGCCACCATACGAGGTCTACCACACCATGTCCGTCGGAGAAATGAGCGACAAGACGCTTCTTGCGTGGCGTCATGGGAAACTCCTCAAAACTGAGTATCCTGCCACGAATCTGCACAAACGGCATTATACCTTCCAACTCATCAATACGATATATTTTACTGCGGTCAACATATTTATAGGGATAGTATTCCAACAGGTCGCGCCACGTCTGGATATTGAGTTCGCGGTTTAATATTGCCTGACGCTGCGGACCTACGCCATGCAGGTATTTTATGTCTTGAGAAAGGAAGTCGTTTGAAGCCATTACACCCTCTGTTTATTTTCTGCGAAATTAAACATTTTCCTCGATTTTCCAAAAGGTTTTATAACGAAAATGTTAAAAAACAGTGTTTTTCTCACTAAAAAGCAACGGATTACAATTATTTTCTTTACCTTTGCATAAACGAGTGCGTGAACTCACGTATAATCACGAATGAATAAATTTATTATGGCTACACTTAAAATAATCAAAATATTTTCGGTAATCATATTGTCGTTTGTCTCTGTCTCGCCCGTATCGGCGCAGGACTTCATTGCCCGCCAGGCACCCGTTGACAGAAAGGTGAAAGCCGTAGATACACTTGCCTTGAAGCGTATCCTCGAGCGCGAAATGGAGGAGAACCCGTCATACGAGCTATATGAAGAGTGGGATAATATGTATGCCCACAAACAGATTCCTGTGCCGGATTCTTACAAAATCGATCTTCGTCATTTCTGTATGCCAACAACAAGCCGTGCCATAACAAGTAACTTCGGTGCACGTTGGGGCAGAGCGCATAGAGGTCTTGACATAAAGGTTTATGTCGGCGATACCATTCGCGCTGCGTTCAGTGGAAAGGTGCGCGTAGTGAAATATAATGCAGGAGGCTACGGAAAGTATATCGTTATACGTCACAACAACGGTCTGGAGACAATATACGGTCACTTGTCGAAGCAGCTTGTTTCGGAGAACGAGATGGTTCGTGCCGGCGATGTTATCGGCCTTGGCGGAAACACTGGACGAAGCACCGGTTCGCATCTGCACTTTGAGACTCGTCTGTGCGGTCTTGCTCTTAACCCTGCGCTTATGTTCGACTTCCGTGCTCAGGACGTCACTGGCGACTATTACGTTTATAATCACGCCACATACGAGCGTGAGAGCGCAGAGGCAACACGCTTACGTGGCGTTATCGGCAACGGAGGATACACCCGCGAGGATGTTCTCGGCACATCATACATGGCAAACAACTCCAAATCGGCAAAGGAAGAAGTTGATGAAACAACGGAGAAGCTATACCACAAAGTTACTTCCGGCGAGACACTTTACTCTATTGCACGTAAGCGCGGAGTTACAGTGGAGAAGTTATGCCGCCTGAACAACCTTAACAAAAAGTCGAAAATCAAGGCAGGCAACATCATCAGATATTCATAACAAGGAAGCCGACGGCTTTAGGTACGGAACTAATACGAAAGGAACATTCTCGCTACGAGGATGTTCCTTTTGTATTTATCGCAAATCGTTCTTTTGATTCTGTTTTATTAACGGCTGTCTTTGTCTGAGTAGACGCTGCTTGATGATCGATTGGGGTTTATCGTTTTACCACAGCGCGGACGGCGAACCACAGATGTTGCATGACGGTCGCAAACAGTCCGTAATGGCTTTTCATCACACGAAAGCGTTCCTTCAACGAGGCACGATGATGCTGTATGCTCATTCCTCCCTCAAGATAATTCACCACCACGGCATTGATGTTACGCAAAGGACGATGCTCCTGTGCCGACTGTTTCATGACACGGATGCACCAGTCGACATCGGCAGAATAGCGATACTCTATATTATAAGGTATAGTGCGCGCGATGGATGTCAGCGCATAGAACGCCTGATGACATACGAGCATTCCATGACGGAAGTCCTCCCACGTGAGGTTGCACGGTGGCGAGAGGCGACGGTGGCGGATGAAAACACCCTCGTCGTCGACAATATCCGTCTCTCCGTAAAGCACTCCGGGCATGCGTTCGCCCTCGCCTACCGATGCGGCAACCGTCTCAAGGGTGCGTTCTCCAGGGAAGATATCGCCGGCATTAAGATATACCAGATAATCATTCTGTGCCAGTCGCAGTCCTTTGTTCATCGCGTCATACAAGCCTTTGTCTGGCTCGGAAATGAAACGAACGGCATGTCCCGTCTCCGCGGCGTGCGACTCGCCGATGTAGCGTTCTATCTTTTCTGCGGTATCGTCCTTTGACTGCCCGTCGATGATGAGATGCTCCACATGGAGATAGGTCTGGCGCAACACCGATCGAAGCGTGCGTTCTATCACGGCAGACGCATTATACGTGCAGGTGATTACAGTAATTGATATCATTGTCCGTGACCTTTCTGTGCCAATGCACGATTATACACTTCAGTATATCTCTGCGCCACGCTCTCCTGCGAATAGCATCGAGCCACCTTCGCAAGGCAGGAATCCTGCAATGCAGCATAGTCAGCCTCGAAGAGTGTCCAGCAGATGCCATGACACAGGTCAACGGTGCTGCCCGCGTTCGCAACATATCCGTTCTGCGTGTGGTCAATCATCTCCGGTATGCCACCGACATTAAACCCAACGCACGGCACACCACATGCCATCGCTTCCATTACGGTGTTAGGCAGATTGTCCTCCATAGAAGGAATTACGAACACATCAGCAGCGTTATATATGCGTGCAATATTCTTATCTCCATACACATAGCCGAGCGGATAGGACGGAATGTCTATCCTCGCTGTCAGCTCGTCAGCACGACCGCCGAGCAGTGCAACAACGCACTCTTCAGCCAGCGCCTTATTGCTTGCCGACAACTGATTCAGCGCGTCGACAAGGAATTGAGCGCCTTTACGCTCATCGGTCACTTTCTGTGCCACGAAAAGAATAACCTTCTTGTCCGCAGGAAGTCCGAGCGCAGTCTTTGCCTCCTGTCTATCCCTGCTATTGAATATCCGTGTGTCTATCGGGTTAGGTATGCTTGTCACGTTCATGCCCTGCAGAAGCGCGCTCTGCTTTGCCTGCATCCCAAGCCAATTACTGCAGGTGACAAAATGGATGTCGCTCTTCAGATACAGGCGTTTCTTCCTGTTCCACACTTTGTATGAAAGGTCGTGTCTGCCACCTCCGCCCGGCAGAAGCCGGCAGTTGCGGCATCCGGAGATGAAGTTGCGGCATCCACGAGCATAGTGACATATTGCCGTGGCGGGCCACAGGTCGTGCATCGTCCATACCACAGGCTTGCCACTTCCGACGATCTTATCAATGTCCGTCAGCGACAGCATGCCATGGTTGATCCACGACAGGTGAATGACATCGGCATCCTTAAACTCCGGCAGTGAGGTGATGTCCGTTCCCGCACACGCAATGTCGATATCCCAAAGGTGATCCTTCTTCAGACCTAAGGCGAGAAATATGCGCAGTCTGTCCCACAAGAATCTCCACCTCGCGACGCACTTGCCCTTCAGGCTCGTCACCGACGGGTTTTCCGTGCTCCTGTCCCTGACGAGCATCGTTGCCTGCACGCCGTTGTTGTTCAGTGCAGCGACAAGACGATTGGCGGCAACAGCCGCTCCACCATCCTGCTCGCTTGTGTTGACAATAAGTATTCTCATCGCTTATTCTTTAGGCTGACAAAGATAATAATAAAAAACGAAACATTACCATAAAGGCAGGCGATTTTCACAAAAAGCCTTTTCCCGACAGTCGACGGCACGACACAAAAAGCTCTTTTATAAAGAAAATTACAATATTAATGCAAGCACCAAACTGTTCTCTTTCGTATTAAATGACTTTAAGAAGTCCGTGTAAAATCGCCTTATTCCTCAAAACCACAGCTATCTGAAAATAAGCAAAACGACGCTTGTAACAACTTGATTATCAGCGCATTTCTAAAACCGTCGTTTCTTGCCTCTAAAACCGCCGTTTTTAGGTGCTCATTTCGGTGGTTCTTGGCTCAAGAAACGGCGGTTCTTGAAACGACTTCCGACGGTTTGTGAAATTCCTCGCTTTTGAGTGCGAAAAAACATCTGTCAGAATCACGACATAATTTGACGCTGCGCTCTCCATACGATGTCAAAACTTTTATCCCGAATCGGTCATTGTGTATTTACACACTCTAAATCATTGGCAACAAAATATTAAATAACAGAAAACCAACTGCATTTTATTGCATATAGAAAGATAATGTAGGCTTTTTGCATCAGAATACATTGATTTAAGTCAACTAAGAATGAAAATGAAAGAAAAATACACAAAATTGTTTGCGTACACAAAAAAATGTTTGTACCTTTGCATCAGCTTTAGGGAAGAAAGACAGTTTGAGAAGTCAAATATGTTGGAATCACTTCGCTTGAGCGACTTCTAAAGGTTAATAGATTGTTTAGGTTAGTAGTAATAGATTTAGGTTTTTAGTTATTA
>CAJPPF010000081.1 GCA_905372445.1 uncultured Prevotella sp.
GCTCAACAATCGAACAAAATCAGTCAAGGAGTCTAATGACCGATTCGGGATAAAAGTGCTTGTTTTAAATCTTCACCACATAATTTCTGCAGAAATTGTTTGGTTTCTATTTGTTTTTTGTATAATTTTGTAGCAATAAATACAATAAACATGGCAAATTATAATTTAGACGAGTTGGACAAGAAGATTCTCCAACTCATAGCACAGGATGCGCGTGTGCCATTCCTGGAGGTAGCACGTGAGTGCAATGTAAGCGGAGCAGCTATTCATCAACGTATTCAGCGTCTGGTTACTAACGGTGTTCTCAAAGGTTCTCAGTTCATCATTGCACCGGAAGCACTTGGCTATGAAACGTGTGCATACATAGGATTGTTTCTGAAAGATCCCTCACGTTTCGACAAAGTACTTGAAGAATTGAATAAGATTCCGCAGGTTGTCGAGTGTCATATTACTACAGGATCGTACGATATGTTCATCAAAATGTATGCTCGCAACAACAACGACCTGATGAATATCATTCACGACAAGCTCCAACCGCTTGGTCTGTCTCGCTCGGAGACAATCGTCAGTTTCAATGCTGCCATAAGCCGTCAGTTGCCTATTGCAGAACTGTAAAATCATACAATTAAAGAATATCGGCATCTCCTTTTCCGATTTTTACACCGGCAACTTCAGTATTGCGCGTGAGGAAGTAATGGCAACGTGTGAGCCTCTCTACAGACGTATATCACATTTTCATCTGAAAGACCGTAAGATATATTAGGAGAAAGGCATGTAATAGCTGCAGGATCAGATTGTATGCCGACGCGCGACTTTGTCAAAAGCCTTATAAAATAAGGTTACAAAGGCTTGTTTACAATTGAATGTTTTAATGATAATGATATGCTTTGAGATATAACGACGGACGTGAAAAATCTCTCCAAACTATGATAAACAGACCAACTCTACATTTCAAGAGTTGGTCTGTTTCTATTTAATATATGGAATTTCCGGAGGTCCGAAGCCTTTGTTTTTCATTACCTCGGGCATTATTATCTCACCACCCCTACGTGGTCTGTAATTGTTTGGATTGAGAGACTTATCCATGCCTTGGAATACATTCATAAGTAATCCTCCAAAGTCAATACCGAGCTTATGACCATTCAAATTGTAGTAAGGCATTACGATAGGTACGTTTGTCCATTGCCCGGTAGCAGCATTGTAGTATCTGCGCATACCGACATCCATTCCCCATTTGCCGTTATTCGTGTTTACACTGACGAATCCTCCATAGTAATAGTTTCGTATATTCGGCGCAGGCCCCATAAATCCCGTCTGTTGGACACCGCCAAAACCTGATATGGAAATGTTGTCGTTAATATGATAATTAAGTTGTAATCCAAGTCCTGCGCCATTTGTGAATCCAAAGCCCGAGATATAAGACTTTGACAGTAGAAGATTCCCAGACAGATTGAAATTGCCCCATTGCTGATTACTTATGAAAGACGCATTTCGGTCAAGGAAAAACGGAGCATTGTAGACACTGTTCGCACCAGTCAGATATCCTCCTTTCCACTTCATGAGGTACGGACTCTGTACTGTAGTCTCTATAGTTTTAGGGTTGATAGCAGTTTCAGACGTGGCTGTCAGTGTCGGATTCTCAGGGCGGAAATTGCTATCTATTATCCTTTCTATAGTAAGCTTTTGTTCGTAGGGCAACAGATACTGCTCTGTTTTCGCCTCTTTTCTTTGCTGTATGGAAAGACTATCGTGTGTGATAACATCCTGAGCACTAATGCCAATGCTCACAGCGGAGAAAAGAACAATGTAAAGAGTATGAAGAACGTTCATATCATCAATTTCTTTTTAATGTGAGTTCAACTAATTTTTAGTGTATGTAAATTTGGTGATCAGCGAAAATTATTGTGCCTTTATCTCGCAAATTTACAAAGTCATATAAATACCAATCACCATATCTACCACAGACAAAGATAGTGATTTTTTTGTATTGCAGATGCCTGATACATCTTTTTTCATGTAATGATTGTAAAAAAACAGAATACAATCGTACAGAAAAACAGCTATTACAGTCGTTACATCATATTTAACCTAAATCGGTCAATAGACCGCAGTGCTTTTTTATTATCAAAGAACAATTGATCCGCTGTATGATTTTCTTTAGTTTTCTGTATTTTCTGCTATTATGCTTTTTGCATCTTCAGCTGATGTTCGTTTTGACTTAGTCCACTATGTCTTTAGAAAACACCAACACGAGTTTACTAAAAAATACTGTACGTGGATAGTGCAAAATCGAATGAACAATTTGGACTCCAAATACAGAACTATGGAATGCGAAAGCAAAACACCCTATATTGGTCGTGCAATACAGGGTGTTTTGGTATTGCAATATAGGGTATTTTGGTAGACCAAAATAGGGTGTTTTCCAAACGGCTGACAATGAGAGTATTACGGAGATGCTTCGGATTGATTTCCTTTGTGCGACGAATAGAGCAAAATCTGTAATCAGACCGTATGATGTTTGCTTGTATTTTCCGTTGCAGTTTATTTTGATCATATTCCACCACGCCTTTAGAAAATGCCAATCCTGTCAACTCAAAAATGCCGTATTTGAATATGACAGAATCTAATGAACCGTTTATGAATTATATAATTGATGACCTGACGCTTTCATCTTATATAATATAATGAAAAAAATAGGTGAGGAATTCAATCCCCACCTATTTATATATAAAAACGTCAATATTTATTCGCTCCAATCTTCTTTGCTCTTGCGAACATAAGTCTTGTAACGCTTCATTGCGCTCTCTTGAGTTGCAACGTAAAGTTCTTCTGCCTCTTTAGGGAATGCCTTTGCAAGAGAAGCAAAGCGAACCTCACCCATGATATAGTTACGGAACTCATCCCACTTTGGCTCTTTTGAATCGAGCTGGAATGGATTCTTACCCTCGTCAGCAAGACGTGGGTCATAACGCCAGAGATGCCAGTAACCACACTGTACTGCGAGTTCTTCCTCATGCATACTACGTCCCATAGAACGTTTACCCTTGCCATCAGGGTCCATACCCTTGATGCCGTGGTTGATACATGGTGCGTAGGCGATGATGAGTGATGGTCCAGGATAAGCCTCTGCCTCACGGATAGCCTTCAGTGTCTGAGTCTGGTCTGCACCCATAGCAATCTGTGCTACATATACATAACCGTATGTTGCCTGCATTAGACCAAGATCTTTCTTGCTTATACGTTTACCTGAAGCTGCGAACTGAGCAATAGCACCTACAGGTGTAGCTTTTGATGACTGACCACCGGTATTAGAGTAAACCTCAGTATCGAGCACGAGGATGTTAACGTCCTCGCCAGATGCCAGTACGTGGTCGAGACCTCCGTAGCCGATATCGTAAGAAGCACCGTCACCACCGATGATCCACTGTGAACGCTTCACAAGGTAGTGATCAAGAGTCTTGAGCTCCTTGTTGATTTCACATCCGGCTTCTGCAGCAGCAGCAATCAGTGGCTTCAGTTCTGCAGCAGCTTCCTTGGAGGTATCTGCGTCGTCCTTGCCTGCAATCCACTTGTCGGCAGCAGCCTTGTATGCCTCTGTAGCATTGGTGTCTTCCTTAGCCTGGGTCAGAAGGTCAGCGATGCGTGCTCTCATCTTCTTGTTACCCATTGCCATACCAAGACCGAACTCACAGAAGTCCTCGAACAGAGAGTTGTCGAATGCAGGACCATGCCCGGCAGCATTGGTAGTGTATGGTGTAGAAGGGATAGATGCAGAATAGATTGAAGAACAACCTGTTGCATTTGATATCATCTCACGATCACCGAATAATTGGGTAATCAACTTAACATAAGGAGTCTCACCACAACCAGAACAAGCACCTGAGAACTCGAACAATGGCTGAGCAAACTGTGAATTCTTCGGATTCTGCTTGATGTCTACGAGATCCTGTTTTGACTTCACATTCTTAACCATGTAATCCCAGTTCTTTGACTCCTCTACCATTTCAGGCGTGTCGAAGTTGAATGGAATCATCTTCAACGCCTTCTCACCTCTCTTGCCTGGGCAGACGTCAGCACAGTTTCCACAGCCGAGACAGTCGAGAACTGATATCTGGATACGGAAGTGCATACCTTTGAGCGTCTTTGGAGCAATAACGTCCTGTGTAGCGCCGTAAAAGCCTGCCTTCTCATTGTCGTCGAGAACGAATGGGCGAATAGAAGCATGAGGACATACAAATGCACACTTGTTACACTGTATACAGTTGTCAACATTCCATATAGGAACAAATGCTTCGACACCGCGCTTCTCGTATGCAGAAGTACCGGTCTGCCATGTACCGTCAACAGTGCCGAATTTAACGAAGTCAGATACTTTAAGCAAGTTGCCTGACTGTGCATTTATCGGACGAACCATTTCCTTAATGAAGTCTGGTGCATCATCAACCTGCTGCTCATCAGCTGGCAGATTAGCCCATGATGGGTCAACGATAAGTTCTTTATACTCTCCACCGCGGTCGACAGCAGCATAGTTCATGTTGATGATGTCCTCACCCTTATTACCGTAAGACTTGACAATGAATTTCTTCATTTGCTCGACAGCAAGCTCAACAGGGATAACGCCTGTAATACGGAAGAATGCAGACTGGAGGATAGTATTGGTGCGGTTGCCGAGACCAATCTCCTGACCAATCTTTCCTGCATTAATGTAGTAAACCTTGATATTGTTCTTTGCAAAGTAGGTCTTTACGCGAGTAGGCAGGAAATTGATGAGTTCCTCGCCCTCAAAGATTGTATTCAACAGAAATGTTCCGTTTGGACGCAGACCACGTATTACATCATACATGTGCAGGTAGGCTTGTACATGACATGCAACGAAATTAGGAGTGTTTACGAGGTATGAAGAGTGTATCGGCTCATCACCGAAACGGAGATGAGAACATGTGAAGCCACCTGACTTCTTTGAATCATAAGAGAAGTAAGCCTGGCAGTATTTGTCGGTATTGTTACCAATGATCTGAACAGAGTTCTTGTTTGCGCCTACAGTACCATCAGACCCCAAACCGTAGAACTTAGCCTCGTAGAGACCTTCGCCACCCATAGGGATTTCAATTTCCTGAGGAAGAGATGTGAATGTTACGTCATCAACGATACCTATAGTGAAATGATTCTTTGGCTCTGGCAATTCAAGGTTCTTGAATACGGCAACAATATGAGCAGGGGTTGTATCGTTAGAACCAAGACCGTAGCGACCGCCAACGATGAGAGGCTTGCGCTCGTCGTCATAGAGAGCAGACTTAACATCGAGGTACAACGGCTCACCTTCAGCTCCCGGCTCCTTTGTGCGGTCAAGCACTGCGATACGCTTAACTGTAGCAGGAATTGCCTTTCTTATAGCATCAACAGAGAATGGGCGATAGAGGTGAACAGCCACCATGCCGACCTTCTTTCCCTGCTTTACTAGGAAATCGATAGCCTCGCGAGCCGGTTCTGTAGCAGATCCCATCAGCACGATGATGTTCTCTGCATCTTTAGCACCATAGTAATTGAATAGATGATATTCACGACCTGTGATCTTACTTATTTCTTCAAGATGCTTCTCTACAATCTGTGGTATTGCATCGTAGTAACTGTTGCTTGCCTCACGATGTGTGAAGAATGTTTCTGGGTTTTCTGCAGTGCCTCGTGTAACAGGACGCTCTGGGGAGAGTGCACGGTTGCGGAAATCCTCAATCCACTCCTTATTTACCAATGGACGGATATCTTCCATGTCCATCTCTTCAATCTTGTGATACTCGTGAGACGTGCGGAAACCATCGAAGAAATTTATGAATGGAACCTTGCTCTCAAGTGTTGAGAGGTGCGGAACGGCAGAAAGGTCCATAACTTCCTGTACAGAACCTGAACAGAACATTGCGAAACCTGTCTGACGGCAAGCCATTACATCCTGGTGGTCGCCGAAGATAGATAGAGCATGAGAAGCCAGTGTACGGGCTGATACGTTAAATACACATGGAAGCAACTCACCGGCAATCTTATACATGTTAGGGATCATCAGGAGAAGACCTTGTGATGCGGTATAAGTAGATGTCAGAGCACCGGCTTGTAGTGAGCCATGAAGAGCGCCGGCTGCACCAGCCTCTGACTCCATCTCCTGAACTGTGACGGTCTGACCAAAAAGGTTCTTACGACCTTTTGCAGCCCAATCATCAACATGTTCAGCCATTGGAGATGAAGGAGTGATTGGGTAGATGGCTGCTACCTCTGTGAACATATAGCTCACATGAGCAGCAGCGGTATTACCATCACACGTGATAAATTTCTTTTCTTTTGCCATAATTTTAATTATAGAATGTATAACAATCTTTTTCTTATATATATAAATATGTGTAGTAATAAAGCCTTAATATAAAAATCCAAATAACCAGAGTGGAATCTTATTGTCCATACCAACTTCTGTGTTGTAGCGTGCATAGTTGCAGTCTGATTTATATCTGAGCTTCTGTTCGCCATGAGCATCGCAAATTCTGAATGGTATTGTCTTATCGACAATGTATACTTGATCCTTGCTCTTTTGATTAACGGTATGATCCTTCCAAAGAGCATTCACGAAGAAGGCTTCCATTGCATCCTGTTTTGTTGTCTGTATTGGGAATATCGCATAGAGCAGACATGGGTTCTGCATCATTACCTTTGACGGTTTCTTTGGGAACTCCTGATTAATAGGGTAGATGATGTTGATTAGTCGTGCGTCAGCCAGATACTTTATATAGTTCATTACTGTGGCACGGCTTGTTTCTATATCGTGAGCCAGATTAGATATGTTAGGAGTCTTTGGACCGTTCATTGCAAGCAGGTAGAACAGTTTCTTTATCTTCGTGAGATACTTCAACTCTATCTGCTTAATGAGTAGAATGTCTACTTCTGCCATCATTGACATGGTCTTCAGCAGGTTTTCCGAGAAATTACGGTTTTCGAGGAAGAACGGATAAAAGCCGTGATGTAGATATTCGTCGAAGTATTTCATCGGACTTACGTATGGTAGGATCTTCTTTACGATACGGTCGTGGTTATTCATTATTTCCTCAAGAGAGTAAGCGGGGAAATTGTTACCCGACTGCAGATTTATGTATTCGCGGAACGAGAAGCCTCTTAGATTGTAACTCTTAACTATTCCACCAATCTCTGCATTTTCTTCTTTGAGCCTCATCACGCTCGAACCTGTGAAAACAATCTGAAGATTCGGATATAAGTCGTAGCAACGACGTAGTTCAGAACTCCAGTTCGGCTGTTTGAATACCTGATCAATCAGCAGGCATTCACCGCCTCGTTTGACGAACTCACCGGCAAAATCGGCTATACCTCTGCCTTGGAAATAAAAGTTATTCATGTTGATGTAAAGACAACGGCGGTCGTGAGGACCGTAATGTTCCTTTGCAAATTGAAGAAGGAATGTTGTCTTTCCTACGCCACGCGTACCTTTTATACCTATAAGTCGGTCAGTCCAATCTATTTCGTCCATTAGCAGACGGCGGACCGGAGCATTGGTATGTTCAACTAAGTTAGTATGAATCTCGTATAAAGCCTCCATTGTGTGGTCGGTTAAATGTGAAAATAATCTGCTTATTTATGGACTGCAAAGTTAAGAAATAAATTTGAAATTGCAAACTAAAGATTGCAAATATAGAGTTTTTTTCGTATTTTTGTCGCAAAAAGAGGGAAAAAGTTTATTCTGACATTATTATAATAGCATGATTTTACATATCTACAATCCTGAACACGACATCGCTCTCGGCAAGGATTCCGAGTTTTTCACTCCTCCTAAGGCAGCGCGTCTGACACGTGCAATGTACTGTCATCGTCCTGCTATGTGGGCTGCTGATGGCGATTGGGTTCTTGTTGATGATATCAGCGTTGCAGAGAGGAATATATTCAATGATAAAGGCTGTTATGCAAAAGTGCGATTTGTCACTAAGGATGATTTGGCTATGCTGCATAAGGATGACATGCCAGAGAAGATTCTTCCTTGGGGATGGGATAAGTTTCTTGTTGCGCAACTCCTAAAGTGCAATCCGCTATTTGAGAAACTTTTGCCAAGCCGTAAACAGCTTGATGAGATTCGAAGGCTCAGTTCACGTTGTTTTGTGGCTGAAACTTTGTTGCCTATGGTTATGGCTGACGGTTATATAGGAGAGATGTTGGTGTGTAAAAGCGAAGAAGAAGTTGTTGCCGAGTTGCAAAAAAGAAATCACATTGTCGTAAAGTCGCCTTGGAGTTGCAGTGGGCGGGGAGTGAGATTCCTGCATGACAATATTACACGCAGCGAACTGGGATGGATAAGAAATATCCTTAAGGAGCAGGGTTGCTTGACAATTGAGCCTCTATATGATAAAGTAGTTGATTTTGCTATGGAGTTTTATGCTGGCAAAGATGCAACTGAATATCACGGTTTGAATATATTTGAAACACGAAATGGGGCTTATATCGGAAATATAGAAGGCTCACAAGAAGAGAAGTTGTCCATGCTCGCTGAGCATGTGCCTGCGGATATGATAAATATGTTAAAGGACAAACTGCTTAATGTTACTACTGAAATATTTCGTGGTCGATATACCGGTCCGTTTGGAATCGATATGATGATTGTGCTTACGCATGAAGGAAGTAAAAAGATACATCCTTGTGTTGAGATGAACCTTAGGCGCACCATGGGACAATGATTGACACTTGTCTTATTATCAATATGTTATAAAATCGGTACATCTTGAAATTCATTTCTTTGCTCCACTTTTCAGTGTGGGGCGTAATAAGCCCTTTTGGGCATATTCCTTACACTGAACTTACGTATTTTTAACCCTAATCCGCCAATAGATTCCGAACTATATTTTGCTTTTCGTGCGCTTACTGATGCCAGTGAAAAAAGTCAACAAAAAGGCTGTTCTGACTGCAAATACAGACGATATTCGTCAGCGCATGGTCGTTCGATGACAAAAATCGCTTATTTTTGGCATTAGACAAAAGGGGCTGACAATCAAGGTGATAGACTTTTTTGATGCCGACAAAAATACGAATCAGTTTCAAGAACCGCCGTTTCTTGACGCTAAAACCATCGCTTCTTGGCGATGAAACCGCCGTTTTTTGCATCAAGAACCACTGTTTTTTGCCTGAAAAAGCAAGGAATTAAGTTTATTTCTGCTTTGTTCGGTTCTCGAAGACATGGTTTTATGCCATGCTGACTTAGCAAATCATCGCTTTCGGTTTTCTATTTCGTCAAAAAGCACGAAGGTAATTTTGCTTTACATACGCCAAGTTCGGTATAATATATCTGTCACTTTTATAAGACTGTTCTTATCCCGAACTTGCGTAACAAATATTTTTAATTGTTTTGCAATCTCGTCTAAAAATGCTAACTTTGTATTATGATTTACCCCGCAAATTTCGAATCGAAAATAGGCTTCTCGGAGATACGTGCTATTTTGCGCGATAATTGTATGTCGGCACTCGGTACGGAGATGGTCGATAAACTGGAATTTTCTGATGATGCCGTAATCATAAACGATATGCTCAACCAGGTTCGTGAGTTCCGACATCTGCTTGAAGAATGCGAAGATTTCCCTCTTAGCTATTTCTTCGATATGCGGCAGAGCGTGAGCAGAATACGATTGGAAAACACACATCTTGAAGAGCAGGAACTCTTTGACCTACGCCGTTCGCTCGATACGATACATAAGATAAAACAGATTCTCTTGCCAGAGACAATAATAATAGGAGAGGAAGTGAAATATCCACAGTTGCAAATGCTGGCTGAGGAGGTTATGACCTTTCCATATATAGTTCATCGCATAGACCAGATTTTAGACAAGTACGGTAAGATGCGTGATACGGCATCGCCAGAACTTGCACGTATACGCCGCGAATTGAAACAGGCTGAGGGCAGCGTATCGCGAGTGTTGGCAAGCATACTGCGTCAGGCGCAGATCGACGGAATAGTAGACAAAGAAAC
>CAJPPF010000082.1 GCA_905372445.1 uncultured Prevotella sp.
GGCGTGATTGTCTGTCTCCTATGTGATTGCGGAACGTGATAAATCACGCCCCTACGGCTGATGCGCTTATTTTACGTGCAGGGCGGAACGTAGAAATCATATCCCTACACCTGCCGGCAAATGCTGATAAATAAAGGCTTTCAGAACTTTCAATCAGTTTTTACCGGACACCAATATATGCAATATAATCTGCGGGTTGCGTTCTACCAGAGTTTTTTTATCTCTGCCCCGGGGTAGTAGTGGGCGAGAATTTCGCGGTAGTCGTAGCCTTCCTCGCCCATCACGGCGGCACCAATCTGGCATAGTCCGACGCCATGTCCCCAGCCACGACCTTTCAGTCTGAAGGTAATCTCGGACTGTTGCGCCGGCGATGTGTTCGGGTTGCAAGGTGTTTGCTCAACCTCGAAGTTTGAACTGTAGAGGCATGTCTCGCTTAGAGTCTTGCGGATGACTAATTCCTTACCGATGGTTGTCTCGCCTTTCTCGCCGATGATGCGCAGTTTTGAGATACGCCCACTCATGCCACGCTCTTCGGCTATGAGGTCGAGAACGACGCCGATACCTGCCTGCAACTTGCGCTCTATGAGATCGGAAAGTTGCTGTTGTGTGTATTCCACTGTCCAGTTGAAGAAGTCGTGCGTGCATTGGTCGTAGTCGTTAAGTACCTGCGACAGCACCTTCTTATCATATGTGTCGCAAAAAATGCTGCCGTCCTTACGTGTGTCACGTATGGAGCGCAGATATGGATAGTCACGGTTTTCCCAGCAGTAGCGAAACTCTTCTGTCAGTCCGCCACAGCACTTCGAATAGCGTGCGTCGCATATCTCGCCGTCGAACATTAGTGTCTCGCCTCGAGTTTCCTCGATAGCCTGTTCCACTACGGGGTTCATCTTCGACGATATGCCCTGATAGCGCTGGCAGCAGTCGTCGGAACACACATCGAACAGTGTGTGTGGGGCGCTGCCGAACATCAGCCAGCTGCGCGAGATAACGGCATGTGCCTTAAGCAGTTGCAGCGATGATGTGGCTGACATCTCTGATGATATGACACTCTTGAGGTAACGCTCCGCGGAGAGTCTGTTGACAGTCCACTCGCTACCGCTCTGCAGGTCTTTCTTATGGATTATCTTTCCCTCATAACGGAAATCGCGTCGTTGGTCCCAGTGGAATCCAATTCCGATGCGGACATCTTTCAAGATTGTAGTACCGTCGGTGTTGCTGATAACCTCGAACCGCTCCGGTCCGATGCCTACATCAACCAATGGCTCGCGATTCCAGCACTGGCAGAGCAGGTCGTTGAGCAGTGATGGGGTCATTTTCTCGAAGTCCTCCCCGCGTGCGAGTGGCACGACGCCGGCAAATTCGAGTGCTGCCGGAGAGATGAGCACGTGCTCATCGCCATGGGCATCATACTGCCACGGACGATGCCGCCGGCGGTCGATGACCCACCAATGTATGTGGTCGCCGTCAGCCCAACATAGAATATTGCAGAAGTCGGACCTGTCGAAGTCGATTTTTACGTTCTCCGCCTCGCCATGCTGCACCCCCAGCTGTCGCCACATGTTTTGTTCCCATGTCGTGAGCGGAACAAACTCGCGGGGCACTGCTTGGAAATGGAAATGGTCGGGCGCTGATGCTCCCGAGCAAGCTCCGTTGAAGAACACGAGATAACCCTCGAGTTCGCGTGCTATATGCTCCATGTCCGACAGTCGTCCGGAGGTCATGGTCTGACGTTCGTGGCTGTTGTTGATGACAGTGAAGTGTTTGGGTAGAATAGGGAAAGGGTTTAAGGCGAGTAGGTAAGTGTGGCTGCTGCCTTCGGAACGTATCTCTATGTCGCGCTGAAGGGCAGGGCGGTTGTCTCGGCAGAGAAAGCACGGACGGTCGACCTTTCCCGCAACGACCTTCGCAGTGGCGGAGCGCATACGGGCAGGATTGAACATAAGATGATACTCTCTGCCGTCGATGACGACATCCTTGCGACGTGTCTTGCCGAGGTCGGCATAGCGGGCAGAGCATTCCTGCCACTCAGACAATTGCTCCTGAAAGAACTTGTCGATTGTTTCCTTTTGCATTATGTGGGTGTTAGATGTTGCGATTGATTCTCGCCATTATCTCAATGCTGCGCAACCGGTCCTTATAGAGGTTATTTCTGTTTATCTTATCCTGGCTGAGTGCGGCGTCGGAATTGCCTTCCCAGCGACGGCAGAGGTACAGCTCGTCGAAGATACGTCCGATGCGGAAACGACGTGAGAATGCCAGTCCCATAGCATAGTCCTCGCCGTAACTGGTGTTAGGAAACTGAATCTCGCGAAGCAGTGGGGTGAAGAATGCGCGTGGCGCTCCCAGACCATTGATGCGCAGTGCGTTGTTGGGACCATTCGCGTCGGTCCACTCGGCGTGGTCGATGAGTCCTGGAGGGAGCGTCTCAAGTTGGAAGTTGCACATGCGGTATGAGCCGATAATCATGGCAGCTTCCTGCTCATAGAACGCGTCGTGTATGCGTTGCAGCGTCTGTGTCGAAGAGTAGAGGTCGTCGCTGTCCAACTGTACGGCGAATCGACCGCAGAATTCGGAGTTTATTGCCTCGTTCCAACAACCTCCGATGCCGAGGTCTTTGCGCTCAGACACTATGACATGCAGTGAGGGGCATCCGGCGCTCAGCGCGTTGAGAATATCGGAAGTGCCGTCAGTAGAGTGGTTGTCGACGACGATGATATTAAAGAGGAATCCACACTGCTGCGACAGTGCGCTCTCCACTGCGTCGCGTATAGTCCTGACGCGGTCGCGTACAGGGATGATGACGGAAGCCTCGACGGGGAATTCGCCCACGTAAAGGTTAGGCGATTGATACTTGCCGGTATCGACCAATGCGCCGATCTCAGCCAGATGGACGGTCGCAGCTTGTTCCAACTCCTTCTGCACCTCGCGGTTGCGTGGGTCAACATAGTCGAACTGCTTCTCGCCACTCTTGCGAAGGTCGGTCTCGTCTTCGATATATAGGAACTCGTCGAGGTGGAAAATCATGTCGCAGCGCGAGAGGAACAATCGCATGGAATAAAGTCCGGCGTGGTCGTAACGCATTGACTCGTCGAGCTCTGCCCATACCGCTACGAGGTCGGCACGTATGGCAAGCACACTGCCAAAATCGAAATCGTCGCGTATGCTGCCCGTCTGGTAGTCGATGACAGGGTGAGGAGTGAGCACGCCGTCGATGACTTTATAGTAATCGGAGTAAACGAGTGCCGCCTGAGTGCTTTCAGCCACTTGGATGAGTCGCTGCTCGCCATTGAGTGAGAAGCGGACATTTGGCTTGGTGATGAGGATAGCCCATCTGCCATGATGACGACCTTCGCGAACAGAATCAAGGAGTTCGTTATAGGATGTATATCTGCTGAAGTTTTCCATAATGATAGGTCTTATTTTTCTGCAAAGGTAGCACAAATTAGATGAAAAGTGACGATTATAGGAATATTTTTTGTATCTTTGCACGCTACTTGTGCGTAAAATGAATAATGTAACTGATAAGACACCTCTTCTTGGCATGAGCCTTGGAGAACTGAAGATATTGGTCAAGGAACTTGGTATGTCAGCTTTTACCGGCGGGCAGATAGCTCAGTGGATATATCAGAAGCGTATTCATTCGATTGATGAGATGACGAATCTCTCGAAAAAAAATCGCGAACGCCTTAGTCAGGACTATTGTGTAGGTCTTATGCCTCACTGCGACGCCAAGTATTCAAAGGACGGCACGATTAAGTATCTGTTTCCGACGGAGTCAGGAAAGCAGGTTGAGACGGTGTTCATCCCCGATCAGGACCGTGCTACGCTGTGCGTCAGCTGTCAGGTAGGATGCAAGATGAACTGTCTGTTCTGTCAGACAGGTAAGCAAGGATGGGAGGGCAACCTCACCGTGCGCGACATAATGAACCAGGTGTATGCGCTGCCAGAGGCAGACAGGCTGACGAATATTGTTTTCATGGGGCAGGGCGAGCCGATGGACAATCTTGATAATGTGCTGAAGGCTACGGAACTGCTGAAAGCTGATTATGGTATGGCGTGGAGCCCGAAGCGCATCACGGTGAGCAGTGTCGGTGTGAAAGGTAAACTCGAACGCTTCCTTAATGAGAGCGACTGCCATGTGGCAATAAGTCTGCATACACCTCTGCATGAACAGCGTGCAGGACTGATGCCGGCAGAGTGTGGCATGGCGATAAGCGAAGTAGTGGAACTGCTGAGGAGGCATTTCCCAAGTCGTGACACTACGGCGCAGAGTGCATGGGAGGAGACATCACATCAACGCAGGCTGACATTCGAATATATCGTATTCGGTGGAACTAACGATAGTATCACTCATGCCAAGGAACTGATTAAACTGCTCAAAGGGCTTGACTGCCGCATCAACCTGATCAGATTCCATAAGATACCGGAGGTCGACCTCAACGGGGCTGATGAGAAGAAGATGGAGGCACTGAGAGACTATCTCTGTAATCACGGAATAACGACAACAATCAGAGCATCGCGCGGACAGGATATATATGCTGCTTGCGGACTACTGTCGACGGCATCAAAAGAGAAACTTAATTTCAGAAACAATAATAATGGAAAATCATAAGATTCGCGTTGCAATAACGCAAGGCGACACTAACGGAATAGGCTATGAGCTTATCTTCAAAACCTTCGCGGAACCGGAGATGCTTGAGCTATGTACTCCGATAATATATGGTTCGCCGAAGATTGCGGCTTACCACAGTCATGCACTTCAGACAGAGTGCCAGTTCAGTATTATCAGTAATGCGTGCGAGGCTCTCGACGGAAGAGTGAACCTACTCACATGCTTCGACGAGGAAGTGAAGGTGGAGTTCGGGCAGAAGACCACTGAAAGTAAGACGTCTGCACTGAAAGCTGTCGACAGAGCTCTCGCCGATAGTCGCGAGGGATTGTTCGATGTACTCGTATGCGGACCGATGGAGAAAGATATGGTGGAGATTGACGGCATACGCTGTAAGAACGCTATAAACTTCATTGAGACATCCGTAGGCGGAGGACATAAAGTGCAACAGATATATATGAACGATGCGCTTCGTGTGGTGCTGGCAAACTGTGGCAGCGTGAGAGAGGTCAATATCTCGCAGGACATCATAGAGGAAAAGGTGAAGATGCTACATAAGACCCTGCGTCGCGACTTCCGAGTGTCAAGTCCGCGCATTGCAGTACTGGCATTGAATCCTACGGAAGGCACAGAGGAGAAGAATATCCTGTGTCCGGCTGTAGAGGCACTTGCTGAGGCAGGAATACAGGCATTCGGACCATATCAGGCAGATACATTCTTCGAAGGTCGGCAGTATGAACAGTTCGATGCAGTAGTAGCGATGTATCATGATCAGGGAATACTGCCTCTGCGTATGCTGTCAGACACAGGCAGCGTAGTAGTACTGACAAATATACCATTGGTATGTACCATGCCTGACACTGACGCACGAATGGATATTGCCGGTAAGAATGAGGCTGACGAAACACAGATGCGTAACGCAATATATGCCGCCATTGACATTTGCAGACATCGCGAGGAGTACGACTTGCCGTTGGAAAACCCTCTGCCAAAGCTCTATCATGAGCGTCCTGACAATGGCGAGAAACTGAGATTCGCTATTCCGAAGAAGAAAGAAGAATAAGAACCGGTTTCCATAATAAATATTTGAAACGATAATGGATATATCAAGACTTGAAGACATAAAGAGACGCTATCACATCGTGGGTAACTGTGATGCACTGAACCGCGCTATTGATGTTGCGTTGCAGATAGCACCGACCGACTTGTCTGTGCTAATTGTTGGCGAGAGCGGTGTCGGAAAGGAGATTATCCCACGCATCATACATGACAACTCTCCACGCAAACGTGAGAAATATTTCGCAATAAACTGCGGCTCGATACCCGAGGGGACTATCGACAGTGAACTGTTCGGGCATGAAAAGGGCTCGTTTACAGGTGCCCTCGGTGAGAGTGAAGGTTACTTCGGAGTGTCTAATAAAGGCACGATATTCCTTGATGAGGTGGGCGAATTGCCGTTGGCGACGCAAGCACGTCTGTTGCGTGTGCTCGAAACCGGCGAATATATTCGTGTAGGCGGACAGAGAGTAATGAAGACCGATGTGCGTGTGGTGGCAGCAACGAATGTCAACATGCAGCAGGCTCTCAAGGAAGGACGTTTCCGCGAAGACCTCTACTATCGCCTGAATGCCGTGCCGATACAGATGCCGGCGCTGCGTCAGCGTGGAGAGGACATAGAACGACTGTTTCGTATGTTTGCCCTGCAGATGTCGGAGAAATATCAGATGCCACGTGTAAAGCTGACGGAAGATGCCAAGAAGATACTGATGCAATATAAATGGCCAGGTAATGTGCGACAACTGAAGAATGTCACGGAACAGATTTCTGTTCTTTCGCCAGACAGGCTTATTGACGGTCATACCTTATTGAAATATATACCTCTGAACAATGAGAGCACCGAACTGGCAACAATAGGCGGCGGAAACAATGACAATAGTTACGCCAACGAGCGCGAGATGCTTTGGAAGGTCATAGTGGAAATGAAGAATACCATCGATACCATGAAGGCAGATATGCGTGGGTTGCGAACACAACTCGACGACCAGCGAGGACTTGCGGGGGCAAGGGGTTTCAATTCTCCGACTGAAGAACCGGCATCGACCATGCCGGCACGTACAGAACCGCTTGAGGTAAGTCGAGCCGAGTTCTTGGAGGCAGAGGAGGTGAACGACTCGCATAGAGAGCAGGAACAGCTTAATCTTCGCGATTTGAGTGAGCTGGTGTTGCGTAAAGCACTTGACAAACATAATGGAAACCGCAAGCTGGTGGCAGCGGAACTCGGCATATCTGAAAGAACATTATTCCGTAGACTAAAGGATTTAGGAGTAAGTAAAAAGAAAAACTCATGATGAAAGTGAACATTACAACAATTGCCATTCATGGCGTGTGGGCTTTAGTGCTTGCACTGGTGCTTGTGTCCTGTTCAGTTTCATATAAGTTCAATGGCGCCAGCATCGACTACACCAAGACCAAGACGATAGAGATAACCGATTTTCCTATCCGTGCTTCTTATGTATGGGGACCTATGGCACCTATATTTAATAATAAGCTAAAAGACAAATTTGCAAGCCAGACAAAACTCCAGCAGGTGAAGCGTAATGGCGACCTTAAGATTGATGGAGAGATAACACAGTATAACCAGCGAAACAAAGCGGTATCGGCAGAGGGATATTCTGCGCAGACAGAGCTCTCTATAACGGTAAATGTGAGATTCACAAACAATGTGAATCATAAAGATGACTTTGAACGACAGTTTACTGCAACCTCCACTTATGAGACGACACAAAACCTGGCGACTGTTCAGGAAGAGCTCGTGACACAGATGGTAGAGGAAATATGTGACCAGATATTTAATGCAACCGTAGCAAATTGGTAAATGGAATTAAACAGATACATCAAACATCCGGAACTGCTTGACCGCGAGACGTTGTATGACCTTCGTAGTCATGTTGCACTATATCCCTATCATCAGTCGGCACGACTGCTGATGTTGCAGAATCTATATCTGCTGCATGACCCTTCGTTTGGCGACGAATTGAGACAGGCGGCATTCTACATCTCAGATAGGACAGTGCTGTTTAATCTTGTTGAAGCGCGTCATTATCAGATCTCACGCAGTGAGAAGAAAAAGGAGGACAAGAGCAAAGACCGTACAGATACACTCATAGACATCTTCCTCGAATCACTGCCTAAAGAGCCGGAACCTGGAGTTAAAACAAAGCGAGAACCTACTGTAACAGACGCGACAATAGACTACGTAGCATATCTGATGGAAACGGATAGTTTTGAAAACTACAACTGTCAGGAAGAAACTGCGGCGGAAGTAAACGATAATGCCAATAGTCGGCATACCTCAACGCTAATAGATAACTTTCTTGAGAATGAGGGCGGAAAGATCATACTGCAGGAATCGAGCAGCTACACTCCACATACTGAGGTGGAATTAGAGAATGACAGCGATGAGATCGAAGACGGATACTTCACAGAGACTTTGGCGAAGATTTATATAAAACAGGGTAATTATTCGAAGGCGTTGGAAATAATTCAACGATTAAATTTGATTTTTCCAAAAAAAAGTGCTTACTTTGCAGATCAAATGCGTTATTTAGAAAAAATAATATTAATAAAACAATAAACAAATGTACACATTATTAGTAATTCTCATCGTTGTCGCTGCCTTCTTATTGATTGGCATCGTACTTATCCAGGAGAGCAAAGGTGGTGGTCTTGCATCAAACTTCTCTGCACAGAACAACGTGCTCGGTGTTCGCAAGACCACTGATGTTGTGGAGAAAGCTACATGGACTCTGGCTGCCGCAATGGTCGTTATCAGTATAGCTTGTGCTTACGTTGCTCCTAAGGCGGCAACAGATCAGAGTGTTTTCGAGGGTGCTACTCCTCAGACAGAGAAGACCAATCCTGTAACAACACCTGGTTTCGGTGCTAATGCAACGCCTGCAAAAGAGGCTGCATCTCCAGTGAAGGATGCCGCTAACGCTGCTCCTGATGCCGAGACACCTGCAAAACCTGCGAAATAATAGCGAGGATAAAAAAAGAAGCGATTTGTTTGGTAAATCAAAAGAAAAGCAGTACCTTTGCAACCGCAAATAAGGGTGGTGGTGGCAAAGGCTGCTTAATCGCTTAAAAATGGTGCCCGTAGTTCAGTTGGTTAGAGCGTCAGATTGTGGTTCTGAATGTCGTGGGTTCGAATCCCACCGGGCACCCTTTATCAAAGCAGGTTTCTTTTTAAGAGACCTGCTTTGTTCGTATATGATAAAAACGATTAGTAACAGAAACCTTATGAAGTTTATCAATTCATCATTTTTCAGAGCAATAATCGCCTTCATTGCGGGCGGATTGATGGTACAATATCGTGAACAGATGGTTGAATGGTTCACAAAGAGCATCGGAGTGATATTCTTTGTATCAGGAATAATCTCGGTAGTTATCTACTATGTCGGCAAGACAGAGTACGGCAGAGAAAGTATTGCAAACCAGGCTGATAAGGAACTGAAGAATGTGGAGTACATAGTCGACAAGCCTGCATTCCCTATGGTGGGACTGGGAAGTATCATACTCGGTGTAATACTGTTTTTTATGTCTACATCATTCATCACCTCTCTTGTCTATATCTTTGCTGCCGTAATAATCCTTGGCGCTGTGGGTGAATATGCGTCGCTCATATCTACTGGCAACACCATACGTGATTTCAAGTTACAGATGAAAGGTAATGTCAATGGCGAGAGTAGTCCGACTATCCCACATTGTGGCGTACGATATTGGATTATCCCTACATTGCTGTTGTTGTTCGGAATATTTACCATTATAAAACCGATGGTGCTGGCATCTGCACCTTTCCTTTTTATCGGTATAGCAATGATAATATACGGACTGTCAGAACTGATTTTTGGCATCAAATTCTATGCAGTTCGTCGTTACATCGCCCGGCAGCTTGCCGTGTCGGCTGATATAACATCAGCTATTGTTGAAGAGAATAACGCCACTATTGTTGAGACTGATGCAGCAGAAGAGGCAAAACCCTGCGATACCGTAGAGAAATAATTGGAATAAAAGAATCAGTATACAAAGAAATAACCCCAAGCCGGTATATGACAAACGGCTTGGGGTTATTTCTTTGTATATATTGTTTAACCCAAATCGGTTATTAGGACGTATTTGCTTAGATTTGTAATTACCGTCATGCTTCCTGCCTGCTTTAGTCCGCTTGC
>CAJPPF010000083.1 GCA_905372445.1 uncultured Prevotella sp.
TGATAAATCACGCCCCTACGCCTGCCGGAAAATGCCGATAAATAAAGTCTTGCATAACTTTCAATCAGTTTTTACCGGACACCAATAATAAGATGTCTGTAATTGTTATAAATAGTTCTTATCTCGAAGGGGCGTAAATACTATTCAAATATCGGGTGTCGGAATGTGGAATTGGGTTTATTCCTGTCTCTTGTTTATTTCTTTTTCTTGTTCAGTCTTGTTCTGATTCGGCTTCGTGCCGTACGCAGCGAACCACGCGAAATACCGAGGATTTCGCATATCTGCCAGTCTGCCATATTCATGTCAAGCAGGCAAAGCAGGAAACGTTGATTTGTTGTGACACTCTGTAGTCCGTCGCCGTGTTTGTTTATAAATTCAGGATTACTGCTTTTGTAGTACTCTATGAAATATATAAAATCTTCTTTTGTCCATGTTGCCGTGTTCTCGCCACTGCTGATTTTCTTGTAGTTCTGATCTCCTCTATGCATGGCATAATGATATTTGTCGGTCATGTTGTCCAGCTGGTTTTGCAGTTTCTGTGCCTGTATGCTGTGTTCCTTGCCTTCCGACTTGAGCTTTTCTATCAAAGCCTTTTGTCGGTCGTGTATATTCTCGTATTCGTTCAGTTGCGCCTCGGTGTTTGCTATGCGTCTTTTACTGTGCCGGAGTTGCATGATGAAAGCAATACATATAAATATTATGGTTATGATGACAGCAAATGCTTTCGTCATATTATATTTATAGTCGTTTATTTGCCTATTCTCTTCGTATTTTGTTTGTGCGAAACGCTCTCTTATTTGTTTGCTTTCTTCTTTGACAAGCGTATCATTCAGTGCGATCAGTTCTTGCGCATATAGCAGAGCATCGGTGAATCTTCCTTTCTTCTTCAGCCAGTCACTGTATTTCTTCAGAGAGCGGCTTCGCAGGTAGAGGTCAGGCGTGTCAAGCGACTTCTTCCAGTATTCTTCTGCTTTCTTGTCGTAATTCTTTAGTGCGTAAAGGTCGGCAAGTGCTCCATACGTTTCTGCATACTCTTTGTTTTTTATCGACAACGTAAGATAATGCTCCGCTTTATCGAGCTCGTTTTGCGACATATAGGCTTCACCTATATTTAAATAGTAGGCGTATAACTCATGTTTCTCTTGGAATTTTGCGTAAGGCTCACTTTTCATCGCATAGAAATTACTACTGTCTATAGCTCCGAGTCTATCATATATGACATCGAGCATCTGGTATGCGAAGCCCGTCCATTTGCCGTTGTTGTATAGCCGTGCCTTCTGCAGGGTTGTGTTGGCATATTGTGTTGCCAGCTCATAGTTCTTCGACGAGTAGTTAAGGTATGACAGCAGTCCTGAAGCTTTCAGCGATACAGTTTTCAATCCTGTCTTGTCGGCTATGCGTTCGGTTGTCTGCACGTCTTTTATTCCGTTTATTACGTCGCCGAGATATTCTTCACGAATACATCCTCTGTAGTAATATGCGTTAGCCAAGTGCGTGTTATTGTTTGCTTTCTTGAAGACGTCTATGCTGTGGGTGATGACTGAGTCAGTAGCAATCGGCATGTATAACCGATACATTACTATTGTCATCAGCAGGTCGTAGTATGCCGAGTCGGCTTGTGAGAAATCTGTACGATCGGAGTTGACAAGCCGTTCGTATGCTATATTGTTCTGGTGTTGGGTCAACAACGTATCTATCTCAACCAATATATGTTTTGGTTGAGACTGCCGACAGCCAAACGTCACCGTCAAGATTGAAATGATAATAAGGATTTTCTTCATCGCAGATTTCTCAAAATACAAAAGTAATGAAAATATGGAATATAACCAATGAATCACGAGAAAATTTTAGCATTGCCATTGCGTGTTGTTTTTACATACTCAATTGTCAGGTTTACTTAATGCAACAGAGTTGTGATAAAAACTCACTGCGTTATATTGACCGATTGAAGGTTCAACACCCTGATTCCTGTTATATAAAAAGTGCATCTTTATTTATATTTTCTAAGGAAAATACACTATTTAAGAAGAAAAGATAATTTTTTAGCGAAAATATTTGGCAAAATGAAAGAGATTATATATATTTGTAATCGAATATGTAAGGAGAATGATTAATAGCAGAAAATAATGAATATATAGTGTTCTGCTTTATAAAAGACATAATGTATGTTTTTAGTATAGGAATATACGAAATATTTTTTCCCGTTCAAGTTGCCTGTGCTGTTTTAGTGTAGCATAGCATCATGGAAGACAGGCAGCAACGATGCGATTTTTTACAACCTGACGTTCAGTTTATAGAAGAATGATTGCTATTCGTTATGCCGTAATACAGGCTGATGTTTAGTGCGAGAGGAATCGGAACAGACCATAATACTCACATTGACAATCAGCCGGCAAACAAGCGAAAACCGCCCCGGGGCATACATGAACGAAGAAGGTACATATCCTTCTGATGGGGTAAACGCAGTTGATAAAAGTACATAGATGACTACTTATATTTGATTTGCATTATCAGCAAGAACCTCTCAGATTTGAGAGACTCAATTTTCCCTATCAAATGTTTAATTTGGCGGGTGTCCGGCGGGATACCCGTTTTTTTGTTATTTTCCACGTATGATTATTTTTAACTCACAGACTATAGTTTTTCTCGTGCATTTATATTAACTTTGCAACTAATAGATATGGACAAGACCCACCACCAGAATCGCTCGAACGCCGCTGCCTTCTCATCGAAAGCACATACGCTGTCGTTGCATAATCTCACTATTGGATATGTCGACCATGTGCTTGTCAGTGACGTGTCAGCTGCTGTCACCCCGGGTTCTTTAGTATGCCTGCTTGGGCGAAACGGCATCGGCAAAAGCACACTGTTGCGCACTATGGCAGGTCTGCAGCTCCCTATGAGTGGTTCTGTCCTCGTCGATGATATCGACATCAGCACGCTGTCACTTGGCGAGAGGGCACATTACATAGGTGTCGTTCTGTCCTCTCATACCGACTCAGAAGAGATGAGCGTCAGTGAACTCGTTGCTCTGGGGCGCTCGCCCTATACGGGATTCTTCGGCAAACTGTCTGCTGCCGATCGCCATATCGTAGACCATTCGCTCTCTCTTGTCGGCATTTCGCATCTTGCAGCACGTCGAGTTGTCACTTTAAGCGACGGCGAACGGCAGAAGTCCATGATAGCCAGGACTCTCGCGCAGCAGACGCCGATCATACTCCTTGACGAACCGACGGCATTCCTCGACTTTCCCAGCAGCGTGGAGGTGTTCCGTCTCCTGCGGCGTCTGGCTCACGAAGAGCAGAAAACCATTCTCATGACGTGTCACGACATACAACTGGCACTGCGCATGGCTGACTGCATTTGGCTTTTCGACGAAACTTTATCCGTCCACCAACCACCGCTTTCCGCAGCCGTATTGCGGTCGTTCTTAGGCGACGAGGCAACTGACATCTTGCTAAGTCAGTCGATATAAACCTAAAACGGTCAATAGACCGCGGTGTCGTTTTATTATCAAAGAACAAGAGCTTTCCTACTGCTTTTGGGATAAACAATTCCGCTGCCGTATTCTTTCACTATTGACGACACGCGGCGTTAAACCTTTAATTGAAAATATAATCAAAGCGAGCAGGAAGATATTCAATATATATACATAATACAAATACTCAACCATTAACAATATCGACACATGAAGAAATCTCTCATTTCCCTTATGATGCTTCTCATTGCATCATTCTCTTATGCCGACGACAATATGCCGTCGCTGACAGTTGGAGCTGCTGCTCCTGATTTCTCCGCTTCTGACACGCTTGGTGTGGAACATCGGCTGAACGACTACCGTGGCAGTTATGTCGTGGTCGACTTCTGGGCAAGCTGGTGTGGCGACTGCCGACGCGAAATACCTGGTATGAAAACCCTGTATAACGATTTGCAAGGCGAGACCATCGACGGCAAATCTATTCAGTGGCTCAGCGTTTCGTTCGACCATGACGGCAAGGCGTGGCGCAATGCGCTCCGCACATACGATTTCCCTTGGACTCAGGTGAGCAATCTGAAGAAATGGAAGGGCAACCCGATAGCAAAACGCTGGGACCTGCATTGGATACCAACCCTCTTCGTCGTTGACCCACAGGGGCGCATTGCTGCTGCGGCAACCACTGCTGAAGGACTACGTGCGGAACTCTACAGACTTACCGGTCGTAAGAGTCTTCCTGCCGCAAGTCGTCAGCGTGGCGAAGATATCATGACCGTTTTGCGACAGCGCCATTCAGAACGAACCTTTGAAGAGCGTCCTGTCAGCGAACAAGATCTTGCCGACATCCTCTGGGCAGCATGCGGAGTGAATCGTCCGAACGGCAATCTCACCGCACCGACAGCCATGAACCGTCAGGAGATTCGCCTCTACGCCTTCACAGCCGAGGGCACTTATCTGTATGAACCGCGCCTTCACACACTCAAGACCGTAGCCAATGGTGATAACCGTCAGCTCGTCATCAGCCGTCAGGAAAACTTTAATGGCACTCCATTGTTCCTCGTCATTGTTGCCGACATGGATAAATTCGGCAGAAACGGCTCTCACGCTCAACTCATGACTGCCGTCGATGTAGGAAACGTATCGCAGAATATTAATATCTTCTGTTCTGCTGCCGGCTTGAAAAACTGTCCTCGCGCCACTATGGACACCAAGGCTCTGCAGTCATTGCTCGGTCTTGGCGAGAACCAGATTCCACTTATGAACAATGCCGTGGGCTATTAATTCCGCACCTGTTATACACAAAAGGCAGTATGGAATATATTGACTGATTTGAGCTCAAAACACTGTCTTTACAATAAGCGCAATCAATCCGATAGAAACAATGGTTGAGAGGACAATCAGCGTGTACATGAAAGTATAGTTTCCTCCGCAGATATCAATTAGTTGTGCGTCGCTATCTAAGAAGAATACGCTGATGAGCGATGATGTGTTGTTGATGCAATGAAACACCACTCCAGGTATGATGCTGTCGGTGCGGTAGTATAGCCATCCGAGGAATGCGCCTATTGCAAAGGCATGAGGTCCCTGTGCCATGTTTCCATGTATCAGGGCGAAGAGCAGCGCCGAGATGATAATGGCTATCCAAGGGCGGTAGGATGTGTTGTCAGAGTAGGGGAAGAAAATGAGCAGACGGCGGAGTATCGCTCCGCGGAACACTACCTCCTCTGCAAGAGGGACAAATAATGCAATACACATTATGCCCAATGGCTCACTCAGAAGATTCCTTAAGATCTCCTCATACATCTCCGGTAACTCGGCGTCAGCCAGTTCCATAACCCATATTGACGCCGGAAGAAGCGTCAGCGCCAGTGCTGCCACTGCCACCAGAAGAATGGTTTTACGTTTCGTATTCTTTATATCGCTGACCGATGCCCATTTCACCGCGATGAAGATAACGACCGAGAGTATGGTGCTGACGGTCTGTGAAAGCACTAACGCCATTACTCCATCGTCGGACAGGAGAAACTTCATTACTGCAAAGAGAATCACTTGCATAAGTAAGAAGGTGATGGCATAGAGTGCCACATCGGCTATTAATGAAAAAATGCGTTTCACCATTTCAGTATATTTTTTATATGTTCTTTGTCTGTTGCTAATTGTTGTTGCAGTTCGTTGATACACGAGAAGCGTTTCTCGTCGCGTATGCGATCGACGAAAGCCACGGTGATGCGGCGGTCGTAGATGTCGTCTTCAAAGTCGAGGATGTTCACTTCTTGTGTTTCCTTGAACTCTCCGTATGTAGGTCGACATCCGATGTTCATCATTCCGGCAAAGACTTTGTCGAAGCCTTCGACTATGACCGTCACCGCATATACTCCGCGTTCGGGAATGAACTGTTCGGGGTCGATGCCCATGTTTGCCGTCGGGAAGCCAATCTTCCTGCCTTCACCGAAGCCATGTATGACAGTGCCTGAGAAACCGAACTGATAGCCAAGATACTCGTTTGCCTTGATGATATCGCCTGCAGCAAGGCAACGGCGAATCGCCGACGAACTGATATTCTCACCTTCGCTGGCAAGTGCGTCGTTGCAGATAACCTCCATGCCTATTTCATGTCCGTGAGCCACATATTCATTGAAGCCCTCTTCACGATTGTGACCGAAACGGTGGTCGTAGCCTATAAGCAGACGGTCGATGGCATAGTCGCGATGCAGACTCTCCATGAACTCGCGTGCCGACAGTGATGCTAATGCGCGAGTGAAGTCGAGCGCCACAACCTTATCCACGCCGCTTTGCTGCAGCAGAGAAATCTTTTTTGTAGCTGGTGTGAGGAGCTTTGGTATGAAATCCTGCTGAAGCACCTGCCGGGGGTGCTGGCGGAATGTGACAACAGTCGAGCCCATGCCGTGACTTACAGCATCAGCCTTAAGGCAGTCGATGATGTACTGATGTCCTTTGTGGACACCGTCGAAGAAACCTATGGTAGCAGTGTATCTCATTTTGAAAATAGTCTTTTTACTAGTCGCCCCGCTTCGCCTACGAGCATCACAAGGGACGTGGTGAGGGTTATTATGCACCATTCTTTAACAGACAGTGGACTGGTGCGGAACATCTCTCCGCCGAAGTTGACGATGAGAATCTGTCCGATGAATATCATCAGCAATACGAGCAGGAACCCGAGGTTATTGCGACGATGCTTCACGAAGTCTGCTAATGCGGAATGTCTTGCATTGAGCAATTTCGCATTGAAGAGATTCCAGAATTGCAGCATCACGAAGAACGTGAAGATTATTGTCAGTTCGTGTATGTCGATTACTGTGTTATGCTCGTATTCCCATAGCAGACGGAGCATTATCAAGCCAAAGACAATACCGCTGATAAAGATTCGTGCAGCCATACTTTTGGTAATTATGAAGTCACTCTGTCGGCGCGGTTGCTCGTTCATCACCTCCTTCGATGGTGGCAGCGATGTCAATGCCATTGCGGCAAAGGAATCCATGATGAGATTAACCCAAAGAATCTGTGGCACGGTCAGCGGCATCTCTGTGCCTATGAAAGCACCGCCGATGACTAATATTAGTGCCGCCACATTCACCACGAGCTGGAAGAATAAGAAGCGTTGGATGTTTTTATACAGCGAGCGACCCCACATCACAGCTTGTGCGATAGAGCCGAACGAGTCGTCGATGAGCGTGATATCGCTCGATTGTTTCGCAACGCTTGTGCCTGAGCCAAGCGACAGTCCGACATGTGCGTAGTTGAGGGCAGGGGCATCGTTGGTACCGTCGCCAGTAACTGCCACGATGTTATTCTCGCTTTGCAGCAGTTGCACTAACCGTTGCTTGTCGGTAAGTCGCGCACGACTCATAACCTTTATGCTCTTCGCCACGGCTAATGCTTCCGTGTCGTTCATCTCGGCAAACTCCGTCCCCGTGATGCATATATGCTTATCGGATTTATCTTCCACGAGCCCTATCTGTCGCGCTATCTCGAGAGCCGTAGCCGAGGTGTCGCCGGTGATGACCTTCACCTCTATGCCTGCGGCTATACATTCACTTATTGCCTGTGGTACATCCTCGCGCACTGGGTCGCTGATGGCAACAATAGCCTGCAAATGGTTGTCGGTGGCGAATGCAAGTGTGCGCATGGCGCGGCTTTGGTGGTCGGCAAGCAGTGAGTTTACTTTGTCAAGTGTAGCCTTGTCGACGTCGCACATAGTGATGATAATCTCGGGTGCACCTTTTATGATAAGAGTCTCTTTTCCGTCGATAATGGCGGTGGTCGACATGTATTTCAGCTCTGTAGAGAAAGGTTTCTGTTCTACGATGCTGTCAGCCTGTCGCAGTGTCTGATAATCGTAGCCGCGACCTTGAATGAATCGTAGCAGGGCAGTCTCGGTAGAGTTGCCGATGCCCTCACCATTGTCGTCAAGGTGTGCAGTAGTGTTCAACGCTATACATCTGGCAAGCCATTCCTCCGAACCGGTTATTATCTCCGCCTCGCTGACAGTCATGCGGTTCTGTGTCAGCGTTCCTGTCTTGTCGGTGCAGATGATGTTTACTGCTCCCATCGTCTCGCAGGCATGGAGTTTTCGCACGAGGTTGTTGCTCTTTAGCATTCGGCGCATGTTCAGCGCAAGTGATAATGTGATTGCCATTGGTAGTCCCTCGGGCACAGCCATGACGATGAGCGTCACGGCAAACATGAAATTATTAAGAATAAGGTGTATCCATGACAAGAGGCTCATATGCCAGTGGGCAGCACTTGCGCCGATAATGAAGAAAGATATTCCGGCAACGGTAGAGAGAATGAATCCAAACAAGCTTATCATATTGCCTAGACGCTCGAGTTGCAGGCTCAGCGGTGTCTTTACATTTGTCTCTCCTGACGAATGCAGTGCCACTTTACCAATCTCTGTGTCGTCACCCACGCTCTCGACAATCATAACTCCACGACCGTTCATCACCATTGTAGAGCGCATTACATGATTTTGGGCATATGCCTCGCCATTGCTCTGCGTAGGTTCTTCGGCATGCTTTGTAGTCAGTGGCTCGCCGGTTAGTGACGACTCGTCAACCTGCATGTTCACAGCCTCGACAAGCGTTCCGTCAGCAGGAATCTCGTCGCCAGTTTCAAGAAAGATGAGGTCGCCTACAACGACATCCTTGCGAGCTATCTCCTGAACATGCCCATTGCGACGCACCTTTACCGGCTGCTCCTCGCCAATGGCATTGAGGATTGCGAATTTCTTCGTTGCATCACGTTCAAAATAGAAGCCTACTGCAGTGGCAAAAAATATGGCGAGGAAGATACCAATAGTTTCGAGGAAGTCGTTCTTGAAGAAAGATAGCATGAGCGAAATCGCTGCTGCTACAAGAAGAATACGGATAAGAGGGTCATTGAATTTCTCAAGGTAAAGTTTCCAAAGAGTTTTTTTTGCTGGTGGTGTAAGGATATTTGCCCCATGTTCCCGACGGCTCTGTTCTACCTCCTGACTGTTAAGTCCAATATATTCTTTGCATTTGCTCATTATCACTTACAGTATCTTCATTGCTTGCATCATAATGCAAAGTTACACATTAATACCCGTTCCTACAAGTTTCGTTTACCGATTTAACACCTTTTTCACCAAATAATTTGGTTGGTTCAGTTTTTATTCGTAATTTTGCAGTCGCAAAGAGAAAAAGAGCGCCTTGCAAGGTCATTCTTCAGTGTTTGCCAGCATAGATTTCTACTTAGTAATATAAGCAGTTTAAAGTTCGTTTTGTATTCTCTTTCTTCTATTTTCGGACTTGTAGCTCAGTTGGTTAGAGCAACAGACTCATAATCTGGAGGTCCCTGGTTCAAGCCCAGGCTGGTCCACTTTCAAAATCAAGGAGTTACGAATTTCGCAACTCCTTTTTTCTTACCCTTGCGTAAACAATGCGTAAACAAACTGTTTGAGTTGACCGTGTTTTACACATAGAATTTCTATGATGCTCCATGCAATCCTGTAATAGGAATAACAAGACATTTTGCTTCATGCAATGAAGTTCTACTGCAAGTTCCAAAACGAATTGCAATAAAAGAGTGTCCCTCTCCGAGAGATGCAGACGTTCTCGAATCGTAGCGAGAGGTTGTGTGCATCTCTCGGAGAGGAAAAAGAAATAACCAGCAATA
>CAJPPF010000084.1 GCA_905372445.1 uncultured Prevotella sp.
ATAGCCTACATACACCAAAAGTATGTTTTAAACCCAAAATGGTTATTGTATTATTTAGTACTCCTATAGCTCATGCTATTTCTCTATAGATACAAAGAAAGTCTTTAGAGAAAAACTTATCTCAATCTGGTGTAATTTTCTGTATTATCGCGAATCAGCATTATGAATTATTGGTGTCCGGTAAACAAATTATAGCAATGAATCGAGTATGATGAAACCTGAAGGGGCGTGATTTATTACGTTCCGCCTCATCGCGGAGTCCATTGCGCGAGCTATTTGTTCCTTGGATATTGCTTAAGCGTGATAAATTACGCCCCTTCGCTGTCTGGCAAACGCCGACCCTTTCTCGGCTCGTGGAAGACATAAAACTAAAAGAAATGTTTTTTGTAACGCTTACTATTTTTGGCAAAAAGTAAGCCCCTATTGGCTATACGTGCCTGTAGTACCGATAAATAATGGTTTGCAGAACTTTCAATCGGTTTTTACTCGACACCAATAGATTCGAAAAAGAAAAAAAACTTCCCAACGTCACTTTTAGACCTGCTTATTCGTTATATATATGAGCGAGCTCAGAAGAGAAATGTATAACTAATAAAATGTAGAAAATATGAAATTTGCTGAAATGATGGTTTATTTAGGTATTTTTGTTGTGCTGCCAATCATTATCGTGGCACTTATGGCACGTGTGAAGACAAACATCACCAATAAACGCGCCCAGATAGCATTGGCCGCTATTGAGAAGAACTCTGATGTAGATTTGGAGGCGTTTTTCAAAAAGATGAATCTGCCGAGTCGAAGCATTAAAGAGAGGTTGCTCGACAAACTGTTGTACGGTAGCATTTTCACCCTTTTTGGTGTGGGCATCTATATAGCCATATTCGTTTTCAATATGAATGTCGGTAGCTTCGATAAAAATATGTTTATCGGACTTTCTTTCGCTGCTGTGCCGTCATTGGGTGTTGGGCTTGCTTTCCTTATCAATTATTTTGTAGGAAGAAGAGTGCTGAAGCTGGAGATTGATGCCGAAGCCAAGAAACAAGAATGACCCGCGAACAATTCATAGAGATTATCCAGACTGAACAGAAACCGCTCAGGCGGTTTCTGCTCGCACTTTGCAATGGCAATCATGATGAGGCAGACGATATTGCGCAGGACACGCTGGTTAAAGCTTATATCTCCTTCTCCAAGTACGAGTTACGTGGAAAGGGTACGGCATGGCTCTATCGCATCGCCTATAACATGTTTGTCGACACAAACCGTTGCCGTCGCACCGTACAACCTTTGGATGTATTAGAAAAGCAGGAAGATGTCACCTTTGCTGCCGACTGTGATTTCCGTTACCAGACTCTCTACATGGCATTGGCAAAACTGCCACCCAAAGAACGCACAGCCATCCTGCTCTTCTACATCAAAGGCTATACTATCAGGGAAATAGCCGACATAGTGGATGTGTCTGAAGATGCCGTGAAGAAACAACTCTCACGGGGAAGAGACAAACTTAAAATACTTTTGAAAGATGAATGATGACATGAGACTACAGGAACTTTTCGACAGCTACCACCCGACGCTGGTCGACAGCGAGTTGTTTAACCAGCGGCTTGAAAGGAAACTCGCAATGATTGATGAAATCCGACAGGCACAGGTGGCTCAGAAACACCGTTACCGTGTGGCGGTGGTAGCAGCATTTGTGACAGGTATCATCATTGGCGGCGGACTTCTTGCATTCATTCTGGCTGCACCGTCCGATATGCCTCTGTTCACTTTCGGCATCAATTTCTACCCACTGCTTTTCATCGAACAGAACAGCCGTCTCATTTCTGCATTGCTGACATCATTGATGATTGCATTTGTTATCATTGCCGTATTGAACACAAATGAGATGGTGAGTAGAATCAGGCAAGGAATCTATTGACCGTTTTGGGTTTAATGATGTTGCAAAGTTACGAAATAATACCAAGATGATACTTGCACAAAATCGGTTTCCGGTATACTTTTCCGAACACCCACGTTGTGCTCTGTCGGGCGTTCAGCCTCCGCTTATAATAAGTGGACAAAGGCGGCTAAAAGAATCTGTATCGTTTTGAGTGAAGTTTAGAAACAAATTAATGCACCGATGCTTTGGAAAATACGTTGAGGATGACGACGCCGGCAATTATCAGCGTTATGCCGATGCCCAGTCGAACGGCTGTTTAAAGAATATTACCGACAGAATATTGGTCAGCACCAGCCCCAGTGCTGCCCAGATGGCGTAGGCGATACCCAGATGAATGCTTTTCAGAGCGAGCGAAAGGAAGTAGAAGCAGGCAATGATAGTGCCTGCCGTAGGTAGCAGTCGGGAAAATCCGTCGGAGAGTTTCATCAGTGTTGAGCCACATACTTCGAGGATGATGGCGAGTGCCAAAAATAAATATTGCATAGTCTTTATTATTTAATAATCTTGAGATATTGCAGGCTGCCGTAACAGTGACCGTTTCATCTCATCTAAGTTTCTCTTTAAAAAAACTCGCTTACCTTTGCAGTAATGGCGTTTACGTATTCCGGAACGTAATAGGTCTTGATGTGGGTTGCGCCCGGAACGATAAACAATTCCTTGTCTACCGTGCCCGTAGCCTTGGCGAAAGCCTCTTCGGTCATGTAGCAGCTGTCGGTCTTTGAACCAGCCATGACGAGCAAAGGCTGGTCAATGAGGTCGGCATGGTCGGTGGCATCCCATGCCATCGTCTCCATGAACGAACTTTTAAGGTAAGTGCCTGGCGCGTTGGGCGTGAGCGTAGGACCTTCGTCGCCGTAGGTCTGCGCCTCCATGCTTGTTGTTGTCATCACTGCTAAAACCAATGTTATGATTGCTTTTGTTCTCATATTCGATAGATTTTATCCGCGTGGTGCGAAGCTCATGAACCATTTGGTGATTTCCGGGTCGTGGTGGCTCGGTATGATGACGGGCTGGGCGGTGTCGAGCTTGAGTATCTCGGCCATCTCGGCATCGGTCAGCGTGAAGTCGAACAGCTGCAGGTTCTGCGCCATGCGTTCCTTGTGCACCGACTTGGGAATGACGATCACGCCGCGCTGCAGCAGGTAGCGCAGCGCCACCTGCGGTCCAGTCTTGCCGTGCTTTGCACCGATGGCGGCCAGCGTCTCGTTGGTGAAGAAGCCGTTCTTGCCCTCTGCCAGCGGACCCCACGACATGTGGCGCACGCCCAGTTCGTCCATATACTTGCGCGCCTCTGTCTGCTGGAAGAACACGTGCGTCTCCACCTGGTTCACGGTCGGCACAATGTCCATGAAGTGGCAGAGGTCGATGAGGTGATCGGGATAGAAGTTGCTCACGCCGATGGCTCGCACTTTCCCTGCCTTCAGCGCGCTTTCGAGTGCGCGATAGGCGTTGTAGCGGTCGCCGAACGGCTGGTGTAGCAGCATGAGGTCGATGTAGTCGGTGCCGAGCTTGTGCAGGCTCTCGTCGATGCTGCGTGCTGGGGCGTCGCCCTCATAGTTGGACATTCATATCTTGTCTACCACGAAGACGTCTTCTCTCGGTACGCCGCTTTTGCGTATGGCGCGACCCACGCCCTCCTCGTTCTGGTATGCCTGCGCCGTGTCTATCATCCGGTAGCCCACGCTCAGCGCGTCGACTACGCAACGTTCTGCCTCGTCGGGCGCCACCTGAAACACACCGTAGACCAGCTGCGGCATTTCCACTCCATTGTTCAGTTTAATCGTATCCATGATTCTCTTTTTGTTTGTAAATGATTTATGATTGCAAAGATAAGAGGAAAAGTGGCTCCGGCTTTACACAAAAGTCGTCATTCTTTTCACTTTTCAGCGAAAAAGTCGGTTATCATTCGGAAAGTGGCGTCAGCTGTAGGGGCGTGATTTATCACGTTCCGCCTCGCTGGGAAACAAACAATCACGCTAACGCCACGCAATGGACTGCAGGCGGAGGCGGAACGTGATAAATCACGCCCCTACGATGTCCCGACAAACGACGGCAGGCTTGCCGAGGTTCGGCAAACGTCAAGACATAACGGATGTTAAATGCCGAGGTTCGGCAAACGTCACGGCAAGTGACGGCATGAAAGAATTTTCGGCAACCACGCCTTCGCCAAACGATAAGGCGCGATTGCCGAAAATCAGAGGTGTAACGGCGGCTTGCGTTATTCGTTCACCTGAACTTTCTGCACCGTCTTGCCATCCACTGCCACCACATAAACGCCTGGCGTGGGCAGGGGGAGCCGCACTTCGCCACCACCGCTCACGGCCGTGGTCACCAGCCGACCGTCCATGCCGTAGACGGACACGCGCGCTTTGGTCCGCAATCCGTCAATCAGGATAACGTGCCCTTGCGCTCTCAACGTGACTGTTTCTTGCGTCGCGACTTGTCGCACGTCGGTGGATGTCGAGCCCCGCAACTCGATAAACTGGCGCACGCCGCTTGTCTTTCCGCCTTGCGTCGTTTGCCAGGTGCGTGTGATGATGTTGCCTTCGGTGGTCTCGGTGTAGGTAAGCTCCACGGCACGCCCGTCGATCGTGGCGGTGACGTCGGGCTTGGCGGGCAGCGTTTCGTCCTTGCCGACGATGATGTAGCTTGCTTCGGGCAGTCCGCCGAACGCCACTTTAGAGTCTACCACCTCGATGCCGCCGCCGTTAAGAGCCTGACTTGTGAGGTCGTAATATTGCGTGTCGTCGTCGATAGTCTCCAATCTTAAAATGCCTTTGCCGGCAAACCAGATATCGATTTTCTCCCCGGTATTTGGTACCACTATCGAATAGGTGGGCACGCGTGCCATCAACTGCTGCGGGATGAACACGTCGCACTCGCCGTCGTTGGCTGTGGCAGGCATCAGCACGTGGCGATAGGTCTTGCCGAAATCGTCGGACATCACCACGCGCACCTTGCTGTCTCGGGGAAAAAACGTTTTGTCTACATCCCAGGTCAGGTGCAGCTTGTCGCCCATAGAATATTTTTTGTCTATCGTCGAGGTTATCTTGAAGGGCGTGGCTGCCACCACTTCCACGTTGGCAATGTAGCCATCGTAGAGTGGGGCGTGGTGCCGGGCGATGGCATCTGATAGTGGTAGGGCGTCGCTGACGCTCAACCAGAACTGGTAATTGCCCACAGGTACTTTATCAGAATTTGGTACGATGCTGCCGCTACCGTTGTGTTTGCGACCGAATTCGAGTACGTTGCTGTGCTGAGGCGGGTAAACGGGGAACGTGGCTTGATTGCTACGAGAGCAACCAAACTGGTTGAAACTATAGTTCAGCTCCTTTTGTTCGGTATCGTCGGCGTAGACGGAAATGGTGAAAAACGTGCCTTGGGGCACGCGATAGGTGGTTTTCATCCTGTCGCGGTCAATGTGTGGCGCGGTGTTATTCGTGTTGGGATATTTTAAAGGGAGCGTTTTGTCGACATTTGCTTTGGGCGCTTTCATTTCTTTGATGCACTGCAAAGAGATGAATGCCGTTTTAGACGATGTGCCATAGCTGACCACCGACTGGCCAGAACCCGGCTCGTTGCATGTTCCCCACAAGCCCACCGAATATGTAAAGGGATGCTCTGCGCCAAACATATGCCCCAGCTCGTGAGCCATAGTGATCAGATCCTGGGTGTAAACAACGGCATGCCCCTTCCAAGACGGATATTGAATGCCGCCCAAATGCGCCAATCCGCCAAGACTGGTATTTTCGGCATAGTCCAGCAAAAGTCCGATATCGTAGTTCTCTGTGCCGATGGCTGCGTTGATAAGTCCCGTTCCTGCCGAGTAGTAATACGGTCCGTTGTTCACCCGTTCAATCAGCCGCTCGTCGTCGATCACTTGAAACTGCACGCCCAAGTCGCGCACATATATCTCGTTGAGATAGGTCTCAAGCTGCGCCCAAAAGGCTTTCACCTTGCTGACATCCGTGTTGAACTTAGGCGAATGGAACTCGCTGTAGCTCATGAACACAGCCAAACGGAAAACTCGGTATGTACCATCAGAGATAACAGGGGCTTCAAGGGTGTTACTACCTGCCCGGGTTCCGCTCGTGATTGGGGACAGCTGCGTGTTCCACCTTGCGCCAAGCGCATTGGGCGCACTTGTTTTTTCGCCCGCGTTGTCACTGTCGGCAGCGGACGTGGAGTTCAGTCCGCATTCGCTGTCCGTGTGCCTTGTGGGACTAAGCACTAGCAGTCCGTTATTTGAAGAAATGTCGTAACCGGAGCCATAATACAAGCTTCCCACTACGTTTTCCTTGTCGTCGATGCTCACATAGGCCACCGTTTCACCGTTGAGCGTCCCAATATAAGTATGTATGCCCTGCGCCGCAAACGAGTTTGGGCTTTCGTGCCATTGCAGAGGGAGCGAAACCTCGGGGCTAATGGTTAGCGCGAAGGTGGCGTTTGCTTGTTTCAGTGATTGCTTGAAAGCGTTTGTGGTGGCGTAGTCGAGAGATTCTGCCGCCCATACCGGTGCGGCGCAGAGCCAGATCAGCCCTCCAAAGGTCAATGTTCTAATTATGCGTTTCATCTATTTTGCTGTTTTTTCGGCGCAAAGTTACGCATAAAATGCCACACCAACAAATGGTACGAGTTAAAATTGCAAGCTATGATGTAAGAGAACCGGCTTATTTCAGATTCTTCTTAAAGAACGCCACCCAATTTATCGTAGGGTATCACGCCGACCCTGTCGTCGTAGAGGTCGCAATGGGCGGCGTTGGGGATGATATAGAGTTCCTTGTTTCCTACGATGGTCGTCTTGCCGGGCTCCGGTTTCGTGCCCGTCATCTTTTTGATACAAAAAGCACGGAATTAAGCTGTTTGAAGCTTTTGTCAGTTATCGAAGACGTGGTTTTATGCCATGTGGACTTGGCAAATCATCGCTTTTGATTTTCTATTTCGCTAAAAATTACGAAAATGATTTTTTATTATAAATGCAAAAGGTCATTGGCGAAAAAAGTCCATGTATTCTTTCCCAAGATATTCAGCAATGCCACTTTGGCAATCATCTTTATCCCCTTTACATGGCGCAGTGGAACTTTTAGTGTGGGCAGCTCCGGAATGGAATGAAGCTGTCGGCATACTGAAATCTGAATATTTAGGATATAAAGATAGAATGGAACTTCTGCTTCGTCTACCGCTTTGCCGGCATTCTCGGGCATCATGAAACGCATATTCAACTGTCGGGCTATGTCGAGATTTGTCTCAAGTAGCTTGCGTAGATCACTGCCGTTGGCTGTAGCTGTGATACCGTTATTATTTACTGTATATACGTATCCCGTATGTGACGAGGTGATGATTACCGGATTCAACAGCAGCATGCGCGACATCAGTTCTACATCTTCAAAAATCTTTCCAACGGCAAAAAGCACCGGCTCGGCTTTTTCCGGGAGAAACATCTCACGGCGGAATATTTTGTTTGGAGCATATGAATGCTTAAATGCCTTGCTGTTAATCCAATATGAGCGCGCCGACCGATAGGTGGCATCAGAAAAAGTCACGTCATAATAGCTCTTTCCATTTATTGTGCGCAGAACAGAATACTCGAGAATGTCGCATTCGGGATGCAGCACAAGGTAGTCGAGTAGGGGTAAGTAGGTACGTTCCAATAGCCAGTCGTCGCTGTCGACAAAGGTGATGTAATCGCCCGACGATGATTGTATACCTATATTGCGTGCGGCAGACAAGCCTTTGTTTTGCTTGCGGCGTATTAGTTGCACGGAAGGATTCTCAGCCGCCAGTCTTTCAGCTATAAGTGATGAACCGTCCTGCGAACCGTCGTCGACCATGATTATCTCCATGCCCTCAACATTCTGGGCGAGGATACTGTGGACACAACGAAGAAGTGTTGTCTCCACATTATATACAGGGACGATGACGCTTAGTCGCATGGATTAAATGTTGGTGTCAACACGCATCAGACCTTCTATATATTTACATAGAATGCCTACACCCTTAACATTATGACCTCCTTCGGGAATTATAAGGTCGGCAAAGCGCTTTGTCGGTTCTATGAACTGGTCGTGCATTGGTTTGAGCACCTGCTGATAGCGTTCCATTACCATTGACACGGTGCGTCCGCGGTCGATAGTATCACGCTGAATGTTACGAATGAGACGTTCGTCAGAATCGCAGTCAACGAAAATCTTCAAGTCCATCATCTCGCGCAGGCGTTTATTAAGTAATGTCATGATGCCCTCGATGATAATCACAGGCTTTGGTTCTACATGGATTGTCTCCGGAAGTCGGTTAGATATAAGATAAGAATAGGTAGGCTGCTCCACTGCATTTCCGTCACGAAGCTCGTTAACCTGCTTAATGAGCAGCTTCCAGTCGAACGCGTCAGGGTGGTCGAAGTTGATTGCCTTACGCTCCTCTTCAGTGAGTGCTGTAGTGTCATTATAGTAAGAGTCGAGAGGTACGACAGCCACGGAATCCTTAGGAAGTGCTGCGATAATTTTCTTGACAACTGTGGTTTTACCGCTACCAGTTCCACCGGCAATGCCGATTATTGTGATGTCTTTTTTCATTTCTGTTCTTTTATAAAGTAAGTGACAACCGGAAGATGGTCAGAATAACCGTTCAACCATACGCCACCGGCTGTGGTACGCTTTGGAGTCCACTTATATCTGCCGTCGGTCTGGAATAGATAATCGCGCTGGAATATTTCATTACCATAAAATGTCAGGCTTGAAGAGTTCTGCATGGCAGCATTACGATACCCCTTTACATCCTTTGCTTTCTGAGTGGCAAGGAGATTCTTTGAAACAACAATCTGGTCGAACAGGTTCCATGCACCTTGATAAGAGAGAGTCCCGCGGTTGTCCTTACGGAGTATGTTCCACCAAGGATTATAGAAGTCGCCTTCTTCAACTTCCTTCATCTCGCGACGTGCACCGAGGAACTTCGCCATTGATGTGTCGTCGGGGTCGTCGTTCATATCGCCCATGACAAGAATCTTCATCTCTGGCTTCGAAGCAGCAATGGAGTCGGTCAAAGCACGTACTTGCTTTCCTCCCCAGTCGCGGAACTTTCCTTCGACGCCTCGCGATGGCCAGTGGCATACTACCACCGTAACATCATCACCAGCGAGGTGGCCCTGAACTACAAGGAATGGACGTGTGGCATGAGTGGTATCGCCATTCTCATAAACATACTGCTTGAGGAAATGGTTGTACGGCTTAAACTGCTTAGGGTTGTAAATCAAAGCACAGTCGATACCACGTGCATCGGGACCTTCCTCATGAATGAACTGAAAGCCACGTTCAGCGAGAGGTTCCTGAGCGACAAGGTCGCGCAGTGCATTGTCGTTTTCCACCTCAGAGAGACCGATGAATGCGCAACCAAGAGGAGTCTTGTCGGTTCCCATCTCGCTGAGAACCTTTGACATGTTACGGAGTTTATTAGTGTATTTCAGTGAATTCCATTTGTAAGAACCCGTCGGAAGGAAGTCATAGTCTTTCTTTCCCGCATCGTGACAAGTGTCGAAAAGGTTTTCCTGATTGTAGAAGCCAACAGCATAAAGCGAGAATTTCTTCTCTTGAGCATAGGCAGGCGCGATTCCGAAGAGAACCGCAGCAACGATTAGATTAAGTATTGTTCTCATATTAATTACGGATTTTGGCTACAAAAGTATTAAAATAT
>CAJPPF010000085.1 GCA_905372445.1 uncultured Prevotella sp.
GACATGGTATTTCTCTGCCCTGTTGATATTTGCCGTCAAGCGTAGAGGCGTGATTCATCACGCTTAAACCCACCGCGTTCGATTCATTGCGTGATGTGTGATTTCTCCGCATGTTGTTTTTATTGGAATCATCATTCATCATTGTTCTATGGATGCAGAACGTGATAAATCACGCTCCTACGGCTGGCAGCGCATTTATATCATAAGATTTGGGCTTAAGCATTAGTGCTCTTTTTGCCAAAGTTTCTTAAATAACGGTGTTTATGCCGATATTTGATGTTTTTTTTTGTTATTTGATGCACCTATGAGATAATAATATTGTAACTTTGCAATTAAATTTTACGCCCTTTCAGGACTTATAGGTAAAAAGTAAACTTCAAACATACAAAATATTATGGCAGAATCAATAGATATTCAGGAATTAAACATTCTGATTCGTCAGCAGAGTGGGTTTATTAGCGACCTTACTGCAGGCATGGATAAGGTCATTGTTGGTCAGAAACATCTCGTAGACTCATTGCTTATCTCTCTTCTCAGTGATGGGCATATACTTCTCGAGGGTGTGCCTGGTCTGGCAAAAACACTCGCTATCAAGACCCTATCGCAGTTAATCTCCAGCAAATACTCAAGAATACAATTCACTCCCGACCTTCTGCCTGCCGATGTTGTAGGTACGATGATTTATTCTCAGAAAGAAGAGAAATTTCAGGTAAAGCAAGGTCCTGTATTTGCTAATTTCATTCTGGCTGACGAAATCAACCGTGCTCCAGCCAAAGTTCAGAGCGCACTGCTTGAGGCGATGCAGGAACATCAGGTGACCATCGGTGATAACTCGTTCAAGTTGCCGGAGCCGTTTTTGGTTATGGCTACACAGAATCCAATAGAGCAGGAGGGCACCTATCAGTTGCCAGAGGCACAGGTAGACCGTTTTATGCTGAAAGTTGTAATCAATTATCCTACTTTAGGTGAGGAGAAACTGATCATACGTCAGAACCTTGCAGGTAATATGCCGGCAGTTACACCGGTTTGTTCTGCAGATGATATCATGAATGCCCGTAAGATTGTCGGTAAGGTTTATATTGACGAAAAGATAGAGCAGTATATTGCAGATATTGTCTTTGCGACGCGTTATCCGGAGCGTTACGGATTGCCTGAACTTAAAGATATGATTACATATGGAGGCTCGCCTCGTGCATCCATTAATCTTGCTAAAGCTGCACGTGCATACGCATTTATCAAAAATCGTGGATATGTTGTACCCGAGGATGTCCGTGCTGTTGCACATGATGTTCTCAGACATCGTATAGGTCTGTCTTATGAGGCAGAGGCAAGCAACATAAGCAGCGAAGAGATGGTAAGCAGAATAATCAATAAGGTAGAGGTGCCTTGATGAACAATGATATTCTACTTTTGTAAGCGTAAAAATATCAAGATTAAAGTAGCAGTAAGTTGGAAACATCCGAAATACTAAAGCGTGTCAGGAAGATAGAGATAAAGACTCGAGGACTGAGTCAGAATATCTTTGCAGGGCAGTACCACAGTGCCTTTAAGGGACGTGGTATGGCATTCAGCGAGGTGCGTGAATATCAGTTCGGCGATGATGTCAGGGATATAGACTGGAATGTCACTGCACGCTTTCATCATCCATATATCAAGGTATTTGAAGAAGAGCGCGAACTGACAGTGATGTTGCTTATTGATGTGTCAGGCTCTCTTGATTTTGGAACACGAAACCAATTGAAGCGTGACATGGTGACAGAGATAGCTTCTACGATAGCTTTTTCAGCCATTCAGAATAATGATAAAATAGGTGTGATATTCTTTTCTGACCGTATAGAGAAGTACATACCACCCAAGAAGGGTAGGAAACATATTCTTTACATCATACGTGAGATGATCGACTTTAAGCCGGAAAGCAATAAAACCGATGTACGCCAGGCTGTTGAATTTATGAGCAGCGTGATGAAGCGCCGTTCGACAGTGTTCCTGATCTCTGACTTCTACATCAAGGAATCTTTGCAGAAACCATTGCAGATTGCAGGTTCAAGACATGATGTTATGGCAATACAGGTCTATGATCCGTTAGCAAAAGAATTACCTGACGTCGGACTTATCAAGGTTATGGATGCAGAGTCAGGACACGAGATGATTATTGACACCGGTTCAAAGAAACTGCGCATGGCGCATTCAAAAGCATGGGCTGACCGACAGACGAGCCTCCACGACGATTTTGCAAAGAGTAACATCGACTGGGTCTCCATTGCAACAAACGAGGATTATGTCCGTGCTATGATGCGACTGTTTAAACAACGATAAGAGAAAGTTTTTTGATGAAACACATTTATACGATATTAATCAGTTTACTTTTATGCCCATTTACCGGTTATGCACAGGGAGTGAGCGTAGAGGCAAAGATAGACTCCATTGCTATTCTTATAGGTGAGCAGACGGGCGTAACACTGACTGTGACGGCACATAAAGACAAAACGATTAAGATGCCTGACCTTCAAGTGCGTCAGATGATAACACCCGGAGTGGAGATTGTAGATATCATAAACGGTGATACTACAGACATTGCTGATAATATGCGTACAATCTCGCGAAAGTATCTGCTGACAAGTTTCGATGAGAATGCCTATATGATTCCACCATTGAACGTAAAAGTTGATGGCAAGGACTATCAGACAAATGCCCTGGCACTTAAGGTTTTGACGGTAGATGTAGATACTCTCCATCTGAATCAGTATTTCGGACCAAAGGATGTGCAGGATAATCCTTTCTCATGGAAAGAATGGAGTCCGCTGTTCTGGTTGAGTGTACTTATGATGTTGCTTATTGGTATTGCAGGTTATCTATATATCCGTCTGAAGCAAAATAAGCCAATCATATCTCGTGTGCTTATAATAAAGCATATTCCTGCTCATCAGAAGGCTCTCACCGCCATAGAAAAGATAAAGCAGGAGAAGAAGCAGAGCTCAGATGATCAAAAGACATATTATACGGAGTTGACAGACACGTTACGTCAATATATAGAAGAACGCTTCGGCTTCAATGCAATGGAGATGACAAGTACTGAAATCATTGCACGTCTGCATGAGAGTGACGATCCGAAGATGATTGATGAGTTGCGCGAACTGTTCAATACTGCCGACCTCGTGAAGTTTGCCAAATACTCAACGATGATTAATGAGAATGACCTCAATCTTGTAAATGCAGTCAATTTCATTGACCAGACAAAGACGCTTGAAACAGAGACAGAAGAGAAGATCGTCCCTAATCTAAGTGCTGACGATAAACGTGTGAAAGAAAGCCGTATCATAATAAAGAGCATTCTTTGGGTCATAGGTTGTATAGTTACATTCATTCTCGGCTATGTAGCATATAACGCATTATTATTGATGTTTTAAAAATGGAATTTGCTAATAAAGAATATTTTCTGCTGATGCTCCTGCTGGTGCCTTATGTGTTCTGGTATTTTCTTTATCGGAAACGTAATGAGCCCACGATGCGGATGAGCGATACAAGCGCATATCTTGACGCGCCAAAGAGTTGGCGTGTAAGGCTCGTACATGCTCCAATGCTGCTTCGATGTATAACATTTGCATTGATAGTCACTGTCATGGCACGCCCTCAAACGCGTAATTCATGGGCGGATCGTACTGTGGAAGGAATAGATATCATGTTGGCTATGGACATTTCTACATCTATGCTTGCGGAAGACCTTAAGCCAAATCGTATGGAGGCTGCTAAAAACGTCGCTTCCGAATTTATTTCAGGACGTCCTGACGATAATATAGGCTTGTGTATATTTGCCGGAGAGTCATTCACTCAATGTCCGATGACAGTGGATCATGCTTCACTGCTGAATCTGCTTAATGGTGTGCGTACAGATCTTGCAGCACGGGGACTTATTGAGGACGGTACAGCAGTAGGCATGGGATTGGCAAATGCCGTATCGCGACTAAAGGACTCGAAAGCTAAGAGCAAAGTTGTAATACTTCTGACCGACGGTTCAAATAATCGTGGTGATATTTCGCCACTCACAGCAGCTCAAATAGCAAAAAGTCTCGGTATACGTGTATATACTATTGGTGTAGGAACGAATAAGGTTGCGCCATACCCAATGCCAGTCGCAGGAGGCGTGCAGTATGTGAATATCCCGGTAGAGATTGACACGAAGACCCTGTCAGAGATTGCCGCTATCACTGACGGTAACTACTATAGGGCAACAAATAATAAGGAGTTGCGACATATATACTCTGATATAGATAAACTCGAGAAAACAAAACTCAACGTAAAGAAGTTCTCTAAGCGATATGAGGCTTTTGCGCCATTTGCCTGGCTTGCACTAATAACACTTTTGCTGGAAGTGATGCTGCGCACAACGATTTTGAGAAGAATACCATAACGTGTTATCCTGAATAGAAGAAAATGCTAAGATTCGAAAACCCTATAATACTTTGGTTGCTTGTCATATTACCAGTGATGGCACTTATACGCTTTCTGATGTGGAGACGCCAGAAAAAGAGATATAAGCGTCTTGGTGATAAAAGTCTTTTGCACTTGATGATTCCTGACGTGTCAAAATATCGACCGAGTGTTAAATTCTGGTTGCTGATGTCGGCTGTTGCTTTGATAATAGTGATGCTTGCCCGTCCGCAAACAGGTAGTAAGATACAACATGAGAAACGTAATGGCATAGAAATGATAATTGCTATGGACATCAGTAACTCAATGCTGGCGTCAGATGTTGCTCCTTCGCGTCTGCAGAAGAGTAAGATGATGGTTGAGAATCTGATAGATAATTTCTCAAACGACAAGATCGGACTTGTAGTATTTGCCGGTGATGCGTTCATTCAATTGCCAATTACCAGCGACTACGTTTCAGCAAAGATGTTCCTGCAGAATATTGAGCCGTCACTCATTAAGACCCAGGGAACAGACATAGCCAAGGCGCTGAATCTCAGTATGAGTTCTTTTACACAGTCAAAAGTAGGCAAGGCTATTATTGTTATCACAGATGGCGAAGACCATGAAGGTGGAGCGATAGACGCTGCCAAGGAAGCTCGCAAAAAAGGCATGAATGTGTTTATACTCGGTATTGGCGATACCAAAGGTGCTCCAATCCCTACAGGCGATGGCGGATACATGAAAGATAACACAGGCAATACGGTAATGTCTGCTCTCAATGAGACGATGTGCCGACAGATAGCTGAGGCAGGTAAAGGAAAATATATTCATGTAGACAATACTTCTTCTGCTCAGAAACTGCTCAATAATGAACTTGTGCGTCTTCAGAAAGGTGAGAGCACCAGTGTAATATACAGCGAATACGATGAACAGTTTCAGGCAGTGGGGATTCTTGTTCTTTTATTGCTTATAACAGAAGTGTTTATACTTGAAATAAAGAATCCCTTATTCAAGAATGTACGACTGTTTAAAAAGAAAAATAGATAATGAGAAGATTACTATCCATATATATATTAATAATGTCTTGCTTATGTGTGATGGCTCAAACAGACCGTCAGCACATTCGCAAGGGAAATCGTCTATATCGCCAGCAGAAATTTGATAAGTCGGAGATTGACTACCGTAAGGCTGTCGATAAAAACCAGAATAATGCTCAGGCGCTGTACAATCTCGGCTGTGCTTTGATGCAACAACAGAAAGACTCTGCTGCTGTTGTACAATTTGAAAAAGCATCTAAACTTGAGACAAACAAGAAGCGCAAGGCAATGGTTTTTCATAATATAGGTGTTGTATGCCAGAATCATCAGATGTTTGCAGAGGCGATAGAAAACTACAAAGAAAGCCTGCGCAATAACCCCGGTGATAATGAGACACGTTATAATCTTGCACTGTGTCAGCGTCAATTGAAGAACCAAAAGCAGAATCAACAGCAAAATCAGGATAATAAGGATCAGAATAAAAACAAGAACGGTCAGGACAATAAGAAAGAGCAAAACAAGGATCAGGATAAGAATCAAGAAAAAAAAGACCAAAAGCAAACTCCAAAGGAGCAAATGAGTAAGGAAAATGCAGAACAGTTACTACAAGCTGCAATGCAAGAAGAAAAGAATACTCAACAGAAGATGAAACCGCAACAGACAGGGCAGAACAGACGTCTTAACAAGAACTGGTAATGTGCTGAATTGTTGAATAATATTAAAACGGTATTGAACAAACAACAAACGATGAAAAGAGTATTATCAATATTTTCATTATACATCATCTCGACGATGTTGATTCTTGCACAGTCTGTCGCCGTGCAGGCTCCATCACATGTAGCATGTGGCGATAACTTCAGAATTTCTTATGTCGTAAATACTCAAGATGTTGATAATTTCCGTATGGGAAATGTGCCAGAAGGTTTGGAAGTTATTACCGGTCCGTATACGTCGCGCTCACAAAGTTATCAAATAATAAACGGGCATACATCGAGTGCTTCATCCATTACATTCACTTATACCCTTTATGCTGCAAAGAATGGCACGTATACCATTCCTGCCGCAAAAGTTGTAATAGCAGGCAAGAGCGTAATGTCAGGTTCTGCCAAAATTACTGTTACGGGGAATCAACCACAGCAGAATGGACATCAACAGGCACCACGGATGCATGATGACTATGATGATAATATGCAACAGGCAGGTTCACGACTCTCGGGTAATGACCTGTTTGTACGTGTCAGTGCAAACAAGAAACGAGTTCACGAACAAGAGCCAATACTGCTTACATATAAGGTATATACTCAGGTTGACCTTACTCAGTTAGAAGGAAAGATGCCTGACCTTACAGGCTTCCATACTCAGGAAATAACTCTGCCACAACAGAAAAGCTTTAAGTTAGAAACCATTGACGGTCGTACATACCGCACCGTTACATGGAGTCAGTATGTGATGTTCCCACAGATGACAGGAAAACTTGAGATTCCAAGTATAACATTTAAGGGAATAGTTGTTCAGCGTAATCGTAACGTAGATCCTTTCGAAGCCTTTTTTAATGGAGGAGCGGGATATGTTGAAGTAAAACGCGATGTCAAAGCTCCGGCAATGACAATACAGGTTGATCCGCTGCCAAACCGTCCAAAGGATTTTTCAGGTGGAGTAGGTAAATTCAATATTACAGCAACTGTTGATAAAAATGAGGTCAAAGCAGGTGAACCGATATCATTAAGAGTTGTTGTCGATGGTATTGGAAACCTAAAGTTAATAAAGCAACCAATAATAGAACTTCCAAAGGATTTCGACAAATATGATCCTAAGATTACAGATAAGACCAAGATTACTCATAATGGTCTTGAGGGTTCAATGATGTATGATTATCTTGTAGTTCCACGTAATCAAGGAAAATATACTATCCCTGCTATTGAGTTCACATATTATGATACTTCCTCAAATAGCTATAGAACACTAAAGACACATCCCATTAGTCTGAATGTTCTCAAGGGTGATGGTAAATCTACGATATCTGACTTTACCTCGGTAGAAGATAATGATATTCGTGGATTAAAGCAGGGTGACGTATCGTTATCAAAGGAAGATGAGTATTTCTTTGGTAGCTCTGTCTATATCGTATGGATAATTATTCCTCTGTTGCTTTTCATTATAATGGTTGTGATATTCCGTAAGCGTGCAATGGATAATGCCAATGTAGTGATGATGCGTGGCAAGAGAGCTAATAAGGTTGCAGCAAAGCGTCTTAGGACAGCTGCACTACTCATAAGGAAAGGACATCAGAATGAGTTCTATGATGAAGTGTTGCGTGCTTTATGGGGTTATGTTAGCGATAAGCTTAATATGCCTGTTTCTCAACTATCAAGAGACAACATTCTCGAAAAACTGTCAATGCATCATATAGAACAAGACACCGTGTATACGTTCCTTGAGGCAATAGACGAATGCGAGTTTGCGCGCTTTGCACCTGGTGACCCAAAGGGCAAGATGGATATTGTTTATGAAAAGGCTGCAAAGGCTATCACCGATATTGATAATATGTTGAATTTGAAGAGTAACAAGAAAAATAAGTCCTTAGCTGTAATTATAATTCTTTTCTTTGCATGTTCTATGAGTTTAAATGCTGAAAATACAAAGCAGACGGCTGATATTGAATATACAAAGGGTAATTATCAGGCGGCAATACAACAGTATAATAATCTGTTGAGAGAGGGAGTATCTGCTGATATATATTATAATCTTGGTAATGCTTATTTCCGTACCGGAAACATAACTCAGGCAGTTATATCCTATGAACGCGCCAATAGGCTTTCTCCTGGTGATAAGGATATAAACTTTAATCTGAAATTTGCTCGCAACATGACCATTGACAAGATTGCTCATAAGTCAGAGATGTTCTTTGTTACATGGTATAAGTCATTCGTGAATCTTACAAGCAGTAATAATTGGGCAAAGATTTCAATTGTATTGTTTCTATGTACATTGCTTTCACTGATACTATACATTTTCGGTTCGCGTTTGTGGATGATAAAGACTTCTTTTTATTTTGCAGTCTTCGGATTCATTTGTTTTATTGCTACCGCTTTCTTATCATGGCAGCAGAAGCTATATTCGCAATGTCGTGACGGTGCTATAATAACAACACCTTCCGTGGCAGTAAAGAAAACTCCATCGTCGGGAAGTGCTGACGAAATGCTGTTGCATGAAGGAACTCGGGTAGACATTACAGACCGTAATATTAAAGGGTGGTATGGCATACGCCTTTCAGATGGCAGAGAAGGATGGCTGCTTATAAATCAAGTAGAAGTAATATAAGTTTTACAGTAACAAAATTGTATGGTGGATTTTACAAGACTGACATATGAGTTTGATAAACCTATAATGGGATTATTGCAGGGATCAGATTCTTTGTTCTTTGACCGTGTCATATATACTTTAACATTACCTTGGACATGGATTCCTCTATATGTAATGCTTATTGTATTAATTATAAAAAATAATGAAACGACTAAGCAAATAGCACTATTGCTCTTTTTTGCTATACTCTCTGTAGTATGTGCAGACGTTCTCATTGATAATATTGCCAAGCCTTTATTTATGAGATGGCGTCCAGCTCGTGACCCTTTTATCAAGTATACTGTTGATGTGGTCAATGAATATCGTGGAGGAAAATTCGGATTCTTCTCTGCACATGCAGCAAACACGATGTCTGTGGCTGTGTTTTTTGCATTAGTCGTAAAAAGTAGAATCTTTAGTCTGGTTGTTATTTTCTGGTCATTACTAAATGGCTATACACGAATTTATCTTGGCGTACACTATCCAAGTGATGTGCTTACTGGATGGATATGGGGTATGGTAATAGCATTTGTATGCTACTATGGTTTCGATTATATTAATAGAAGGATAACGACAAAGAGGAATTATATATCATCGCAATTTACAAAAACAGGATATTCATATACAG
>CAJPPF010000086.1 GCA_905372445.1 uncultured Prevotella sp.
CGGTAATACTTCTTATGTCTGCTGTTGTCAGCAGCTACGCACAGTTTCAGTTGTCAAACAACGGATTCGAGGAATGGGAGGACGTCAGCTATTCAAATAAGACCGGCAACGAACCTATCGGCTGGAGCTCTTTCCTCGACGGCACGGGCTCTATGAAGTCTTTGGCGGCAGCAAATCAGTTGGAGAAGAGCACCGACGTGCGTCCCGGCACTACGGGCAAATACAGTGCAAAGCTTTTTTCGCGCAAAGTAATATTCTCCATTGTCGCTCAAGGAAACCTCACTAATGGCTGTGTGAACATGGGTAGTATTTCGGCAACCGATGCTTCCGGCAACTACAACTACATTAATCATGAGCGTCAGGACCAGTCAATGCGTTTCGCCGGACGCCCTGATGCCGTGAAGATATGGACTAAATTCAATGGCACCAAGACCGGCAACGTGGAGGTAAGCCTCATCACTGACGGCTACTATCAGTCGCCACGGTCGGATAAGAACCCTGCTACGGCAACACTCGTTGCGCATGCAAAGAACTCGGAAATAGAGTCGAACGACACATGGACCGAGTATGTGATACCTTTCGATTATCCGGAGTCTGTGGCATCCGACGTGCGTCCGGAGTTTGTGCTGGTCAATATCTCTACCTGCGCAGAGCCCGGAGGCGGTTCGGGAACAGACTATCTCATCGCCGACGACATAGAGATGGTCTACAACTCAGAACTGTCAGCTGCCAAGTACGCCGGTCGGTCACTGACCGTCACTGACGGTGTTGCAACCGTCGACGCCATTTATGACGCTGCGCTTCTTGAGCTTGAAAGCAATGGCAGAGGTGCAAGTGTGGCAAAGACGTACGACATTAAGACAGGCATAGTGAAAGTTGTCGTGACTGGCGACAACATCGCTGAAGACGCATCCAACAAGCATGAATATACCATTAAGTTCAATATCGACCACGGGACCCTCGGTATCGATTCCGTCAATGCTTCCGAAGAAGACGGAAAAATATACGATGTCAGTGGTCGGCAGGTGACAAAGACAGTAAATGGGCTGTATATCAAGAACGGCAAGGCATTCATTGCGAAATAAATCAGCGACAGCCATTCATTCATACCATACCCCGGTTAGAGATAAGAATTCATAAAAACAGCCGGCACGAGCCAGCGTAGGGGCGTGATTTATCACGTTCCGCATTGACAAGTATATCACTGAATAAATTCAACAAAATGCCTATTCTGACCACACATACAGCCGATATTTGCCGGCGCGTTGTCCTTCATTGCTGAAAAACGCTTGTTTTCGGCATTACATGAAAGACGCTGGTAATCAGCTGGATAAATGATTTTAATGCCAACAAAAATACGAATCATTTTCAAGAACCGCCGTTTCTTGGTTCTAAAACCGCCGCTTCTTGCCGATGAAACCACCCTTTTCTGCATCAAGAACCGCTGCTTTTTGCGATAAAAAGCACGGAATGAGGCAGTTTTCTCCTCTCGTCGGTTCCCGAAGACGCAGCGTTATGCTATGCTGACTTGGCAAATCATCGCTTTTGATTTTCTATTTCGTAAAAAATCGCAAAGATGATTTTTCTTTACGATACGATAGTTCTTGATGATACGTCTGTAACTTTTACAAGACCATTCTTATCCCGAACTGACGCATATTATAAACATAACGCAGTCGGATGCCTGACTTTGTGTTAATTTTCCGCCATGAAAAGGCAAAAGAACTTTAGGTTTTCTTCGAAAGAAAAATAAAGTTTGCGTGCTGTGATATAAATTGTCTGTGATTATTTTTTTGTTTGAGATATTTGTATTACTTTTGCCGTTAATGAATATAATGTAACTTCGGTATTACCGAGTAATGGCTAAAAACAAATTTACTATTATGGCAGAAGAATTAGAAGTGAAGGAGCTTGATGAAGTCGTTGTTCGCTTTTCAGGTGACTCCGGTGACGGTATGCAGCTGGCTGGAAACATTTTCTCCACCGTTTCTGCTACTGTTGGAAACTCTATCAGTACTTTTCCTGACTATCCGGCAGACATCCGTGCCCCGCAAGGTTCGTTGACCGGTGTGTCAGGTTTTCAGGTTCATGTCGGTTCGGAGAAGGTTTATACTCCCGGCGATGAATGCGATGTCCTTGTGGCAATGAATGCCGCAGCTCTCAAGACCCAGTACCAGTATGCTAAGAATGGTGCTGTTATCATCATCGACACCGATTCTTTTGGTGAGCGCGACCTTGACAAAGCCAAGTTCAGCGACCCGAAAGCAGGGTGGGCAGGGGCAATAGCAGAGATGAATGTAGATGCTGACCGTGTCATAGCATGCCCTGTGACATCAATGGTGAAGAGCGCTCTTGCCGACACAGGCATGGACAATAAGTCTATGCTTAAATGCCGCAACATGTTTGCTCTCGGTCTTGTCTGCTGGCTGTTCGACCGCGAATTAGAGCTTGTAGAGAATTTCCTTAAGGAGAAATTCGCTAAGAAACCTGCCATTGCAGAAGCAAATATAAAGGTCATACGTGCCGGATATGACTACGGACACAACACTCACTCAAGTGCTGCTAATGTGAATCGCATTGAAACACGGGTGAAGACTCCGGGACGTTACATGGATATCACCGGCAACAAAGCCACTGCCTATGGCTTTATCGCTGCGGCAGAAAAGGCAGGACTGCGGCTTTATCTCGGTTCTTACCCTATCACACCAGCCACTGATGTGCTTCATGAACTGTCAAAGCACAAGTCGCTTGGAGTGACCACCGTACAGTGTGAGGATGAGATTTCCGGCTGTGCTTCAGCCATCGGAGCATCTTATGCCGGCGCCCTTGCGGTGACATCTACCTCAGGACCGGGTCTGTGTCTGAAGTCAGAGGCAATGAACCTTGCCGTCATCATGGAGCTGCCATTGGTGGTTCTCGATGTTCAGCGCGGCGGACCAGCCACTGGTCTTCCTACTAAATCAGAGCAGACTGACCTTCTGCAGGCTCTCTTCGGGCGAAACGGCGAGAGTCCCATGCCGGTCATGGCGGCACTCAGTCCTACCGATTGCTTCGATGCTGCCTACGATGCTGCTAAGATTGCACTCGAGCACATGACACCGGTCATCCTGCTCACCGATGCTTTCATTGCCAACGGGTCAGGCGCGTTCAAGTTGCCAAACCTCGAAGAATACCCTGCAATCCGCCCACCTTATGTCCCTGACGAACTGAAAGGACAGTGGACACCATATATGCGTGGTGACAACGGCGCTCGTTATTGGGCTGTGCCCGGTCGCGAGGGATTCGAACACATACTCGGCGGACTGGAGAAAGACAGCGAGACGGGTGCCATATCAACAAGTCCTGAGAACCATGATCTTATGACACGCCTGCGTGCCGAGAAAGTTGCTAAGATCGAAGTGCCCAACCTTGAGGTCATCGGCGATAAGGACGATGCCGAGATGCTCATCGTCGGTTTCGGTAGTACATTCGGCCATCTGCACGCTACAATGGACGAACTGCGCGCTCAAGGTAAGAAAGTGGCAATGGCACAGTTCCGCTACATCAACCCTCTGCCAAAGAACACCGCCCAGGTGCTCAAGGCTTATAAGAAAGTAGTTGTGGCAGAACAGAACAGCGGACAGCTGGCAGGATGGCTTCGCATGAAAGTCGACGGCTTCGTGCCTTATCAGTATAACGAGGTGAAAGGTCAGCCATTCAAGGTAAATGAACTCACCGAGAAATTCATGGAACTCATTAACAAATAAGAAAGGACATATATTATGACACATACAGCTTCTGATTATAAGACCGGTCTGCCACGATGGTGTCCCGGATGCGGCGACCATTTTTTCCTTGCTTCCTTGCATAGGGCAATGGCAGAGATAGGTGTCGACCCATGGAACGTGGCTGTCATCTCCGGCATCGGCTGCTCTTCGCGCCTGCCACACTATATGGCTACATACGGCATGAACACCATTCATGGACGTGCTGCCGCTATCGCCACAGGAACAAAGGTAAGCAATCCCGACCTCACCGTATGGCAGATTTCAGGCGACGGCGACGGACTGGCTATCGGCGGAAACCACTTCATACACGCCAACCGAAGGAATATAAATATCAATATCGTCCTGCTTAACAACCGTATCTACGGTTTGACAAAGGGACAATACTCACCGACATCGCCTCGCGGCTTCGTCAGCAAATCGTCACCTTACGGCACCGTGGAGGAACCTTTTCACCCGGCAGAGCTATGCTTCGGCGCACGTGGGCATTTCTTCGCACGCACCGTTGCCACCGACGGTCCGCACACAATAGAGATGCTTAAGGCTGCTCAGGCACACAAGGGTACATCAGTAACCGAGGTCCTGCAGAACTGCGTCATATTCAACGACGGAACGCATAAGGACGTGTACGACAAAGCAGGACGCGCAAAGAACGCTATATATGTGCGTCACGGCGAGAAACTCGTCTTCGGCGAGAACAAGGAACTGGGTCTCGTGCAGGAAGGTTTCGGATTGAAGATAGTTGAGATAGGCAAGGACGGATTCACTATCGACGATGTCCTTGTACACGACGCACACTGTGAGGACAGCACTTTGCAGACAAAGCTCGCTCTCATGGGCAACAATGACGGGTTCCCTATTGCTCTGGGTGTCATCCGCGACGTAGACGCTCCTACCTACGACGACGGTGTCACGGCGCAGATAGAAGAAGTAAAGGCAGCAAAGAACTATCATAACTTTGCCGAACTTCTTGAGACCAACGACATCTGGGAGGTGAAATAACGCGGAATATTACAACGGAAAAAATGTTAACCCCAAATCGGTCCATTGATCGATTTGGGGTTTAATGTAGTGTTATTCTTGTTATCTCCGGCGTTGCTCCTATACGCATCGGCATCGTAGCACCCAAGCCGATGTTGACATACAGGTTCTGACCATTCGCTGTGTATAGTCCGGCGTGCTCTTTATATATAAAGGTGGAGAAGTAGAAGAGTCCGAAAAAGTTGACCTGTCCGCCATGTGTGTGACCTGACAGGGTCAGCGGGATATCTGTCTTGCCGAGCACCTCGCCGCGCCAGTGGGTAGGATCGTGTGTGAGAAGAATACGACACATACCGTCGGTGCCCGCCATAGCTTTCTTCAAGTCTCCACGCACTACGACATTGTGTATGCCAAGACTCTGGTTCTCACAGCCGATAACAGCCAGACTGTCGCTGCCACGATGCAGAACAGCATGCTCATTCATCAGCAGATGCCAGCCCAAGTCTTCTTTCTCCATTCTTACCAACTTCTGCAGATGCTCCTCACGCTGCTTGTTATTCCAGCCACGAGTATAAGGCATATAATCATGATTGCCGAGAATGGAATATACTCCATCGCGCGCCTTCAGACTACGAAGTATAGGCACAAACGTGTCGAGCTCCCTCTCTGACAGAGAGACAAGGTCGCCGGTGAAGAAAATCACATCGGCATCGAGTGAGTTTATCTCGTCGACAATGGCACGCATTTCCTGCTCATGACCGATGTATCCGTCAAGATGAAGGTCGGATATATGAACGATGTTATACCCGCGGAAGCCGTCTGGCAGACCTGTTATTGTGAGTTCAATGTGTTTCTGCTCATGACGGAAACGTCCCCAGCAATAGCCATAAACAGACAGCACGAGCCATAGAACGACAAGTCCCAAGGCAGTGAGCATGAACGGGCGCCATGTGCAGCGGAAATGAAACACGAGACAGATTCCTTTCACTATAAGATACACAATATTCGGGACTAAGAATATAGCCAGGCATATTATGACTGTGAAAAGAAGAAAGATTTTCATCTTTGATTGAAGTAATTGTAACTGTAGTTAAGTACGAAGTAGAACACCGTTCCAAACACTATCCCTGCCAAGGAATCGATGAGGTAATGTGCCTGAATATAGAAGGTTGCAAAGAACATAAGCACTGCTAACGGCAACACCCTGAAGAAAACCTTGCGGTTGTTGGAGAACCACAAAAGCAACATGCAGACCGTTGTCACTCCCACATGACTTGACGGAAAGGCGGCAGTAGGGCGCTCGCCTGCCCATTTAGCAGCCTCGACAAGATTCCAGAACGGACCGCTGCTCCACCCCGGCGACGGGAGACTATCCTTTGCAAGGTCGTGATGCAGCTCGAAATAATTGCCTATTGACGGGAACACACCTTGCTCTATGACGTCCAAGCCCACAGCCTTGAAATAAAATGTCGGTCCTGCCACGGGTACGAAAATGAAGATTGCATAGAATATAAAGAACGCTACAATAATGATGAAAGCCGTCTTGGTGAACTGCTGACGACGGTAAATGAAATAGAATAATGCCGTAAACGCAATGATAGGATAATACGATACGTATCCTAAGTCGAGCGGTTCAGACACTATGCCCCACGGCAGCAGGCGCGAGAAAACGATTGAAGGCTGCAAACCAAACAACGTCTGCTCCATACTGGCAAACACATGGTCGAGGTTCAAAAAGCAACGGTTGAACTCGTATGTGTCGGGATACCACTCGCCAAGCATCGCCAACTGTATGGCAACGCGTATGAACATCATCATCGGACACGGCACAATGCGGTATATTCCCCACATGGCAAAGACCAACACCACAACACGGACACGAAGCATAATCATCTGTTCCGTATTGTGAAGGCTGGTATACATGAGCGCCATTAAGATAAATGTCAGTAAAGTATAAATCAGTACTGCCCATTCCAATGCCAGCAGACCACGCTTCGGCGTTTTCTCTATAGCAAATAATTCTTTGAATTTTAATCCTGACATGTTATTTTCCCAGATTATTTTTCCGACCATCTCGCTCCGTCACGGAGCAGACTCGCGGGTCGAGCCGCATTATCCTGCTCACAGTTTTTGGTCGTAACTATTTATATTACAGGGTGCAAAGATACGTCATTATCCACATAATACAAAGAAAATGTGTTCTCTTTTAGTTTTTTTTCCAATTTAGACAAAACAGACTGACAACAGCCGTACGATGTTATTCTATATTTCCTTCTGTTCTGCATGACGCATTATCAGCAGCATTCCAGGCAATATTGCATAGTCTAATGAACTGTTTCACGGATTAACATTACCTATTTGCTATGGAGGAGAGAATCAAATCAATGTCCATTCCTCACAGTGCCGTCGCTATTTGTCCGTCGTGGCATGGAGCCGACAACGTCTGGATGGGCTTCACATCTATCAACAGCGACTATTCAACAACTATCTTTTTGCCGTCCTTGATATATATTCCATTTGTCTCAGGCTTGTCGATGCGACGCCCCTGCAGGTCGTAATAGGTGTCGTCAGGCATGATGTTTTTCATTAGACAAATGGTGAAAAACATCATTCCGATCGGAACATTGCCGACTGAAAAAAGTGGAGAATGAGGAGGAAGAAAAGTGCAAAAAAGACAAAATAGCATCTTCGATTGTAAAAAAAGCGAGGGGCAAGGTGTAGACAAATTACGGTGCGCAAATGGTCTTTTCTTATAATTACGGGTGGAATGTCGTTATTTTCCATTACTTTTGTATCAGAAATAATCACCACGACAATGATACTTCAAAAGGACAAAGACCCTATGGGACTGGCAATTGCCGACTACGCAAAGAATGGTTCAGCCGGACGTCTGCGAGTGTTTTCGCCACAGTTTGAAGAGGACGAGATTCCTGTAGAGACACTTTTCCGCGAATATGAAGCTATGCCTGAGATAGAACAGAAGGCATTGCAGACGGCTCATGGGCATGTTCTCGATGTCGGTGCAGGAGCCGGATGCCATGCTCTGGCGCTGCAGGACATGGGCATGGAGGTGACAGCCATTGACATCTCGCCGCTATCGGTAGAGACTATGCAACGACGGGGAGTGAAAAACGCCGTGCTCTGCGACCTGTTCGACATTTCCGGACATAACCCAGGAAAGACGTACGACACTGTTATTATGCTGATGAACGGCATAGGAATAGTAGGGAAAATAGAGAAATTGCACGGTTTCTTCGCGTATATGAAGCAGATTCTTACCCCAGGCGGTCAGTTGCTTGTAGACTCGTCGGACATACGTTATGTGTTTGAAAACGAGGATGGCTCGCTTGACATCAACCTGAATACCGCCTACTACGGCGAAATGGAATACCAGATACAGTATAAGCACACCAAGGGCGAGCCGTTTCCGTGGCTATACATCGACTTCCCATTGCTTAGCAATATTGCAGAAAACAACGGTTTCATCGCCGATAAGATACTCGAGGGAGACCACTACGACTACCTCGCAAGAATAACTCTAAGAACAAACTCATGACAATAGAGTCGCACCCACTTGAACCTTTCCTGCCTGCGAACGGAAGAATACTGTTCCTTGGCAGCTTTCCTCCACCGAAAGCGCGGTGGAGCATGGACTTCTTCTACCCTAACTGGATAAACGATTTCTGGCGTATTCAGGGGATTATCCATTTCGACGACAAAGCGTATTTCGAGATAAAGGGCGAGAAACGCTTCGACCGCGAACGGATTATTGACTTTGCCAACGAACAAGGTCTGGCGTTCTACGATACGGCGACGAAGGTAAAGAGACTGAAAGATAATGCCAGCGATAACTTTCTGGAGATACTGGAACCGACGAACATTGGCGAGCTCCTCGCAAAAATGCCCCACTGCAACCGCATCGTCACTACCGGCGGCAAGGCGAGCGAAGAACTGAGAATGCAGCTGTCGGCTGCCTTAGAAATAGCGGAAGATGCGCATATTTCAGAGAAAGACCTCACTCCTGCCATTGGCTCTTGCACAAAGGTGCGTGCCTACGGACGCGAGATAGAATGGTGGAGAATGCCTTCTTCGTCGCGTGCCTACCCTCTCGCGCTGACAAAGAAAGCGGAATTCTACAAGCGTCTGTTTTGACAGATGCAGGTTTTTACGAACGCGACATACTGACAAGTGAGGAAAGAACCTCAAATATGTTCATAGAGTAAGCAGCATGAATATGGAGATTCATGTGAATTGGCACAACAGAAAGCATCAGCCAAAAGAAAGAATAATGCACAGATTCTCTGCAACCCAAAACGGTCAATAGATTCCTAAGTGATTTTGTCTGATTGTTGAGCAGATTAGCAGTCTTGTTACCGCGGGCGTAGCGGGCTACGGCAAGGTAATAAGGCTGCTAATATGCCACACAAGCGGGCGAAAGCAATAGGAAAGCTCTTGTTCTTTGATAATAAAAAGGCACCGCGGTCTATTGCCCGTTTTGGGTTCAACATAGTAATTGTAGTTTTAAAGGGGGTTATGCCACAAAGAAAAGGAATTCTCTTTTAACCCGAATCGGTCATTAGAGTCCTTGACTGATTTTGTTCGATTGTTGAGC
>CAJPPF010000087.1 GCA_905372445.1 uncultured Prevotella sp.
GGCTGTATGCATGCTTAGAATAGGCGTTTTGTTAATTTTATTCGCATCTATCGTAGTGGTGTGATTTATCACGTTCCGCCTGTTGTGCTGGATTCATTTCATGGTTTTGGAGCGATTATTTGTTTTTACGAAGGGAGGCGGAACGTGACGAATCACACACTTATGACTGACGCTCTTGTTTTCCGTTCGATGCAGAACGAGATAAATCACACCTCTACGGCTGGCGCGTTCCGGTTGTTTTATGCAATTATTATCCCAGCGGAGGTAAGGAATGGAAAAGAACACACTAAACTATCACTAAATAAAGGAATAGCAACACCCGACGACAACAGTGGCTGCCTATACGTCGTTTTTATTCTCACGAACATGGTTTTTATCACTAAAAGGATGTGATTTTCATTTTTTTTACTTAACTTTGCAGATTAGCAGATTGATTTTCACTGTAAACAGTGGGAAAAGGAACTAAATAACAAAATATCACTAATGGCAGAAGAGATAAAGGAAACAGGAACGGAACAGAATGTGGAGTACCTTGATTCAAACATCAGGACGCTCTCGGATGTGGAACATATCCGCATGCGCCCCGGTATGTACATTGGTCGACTGGGCGACGGTTCGATGCCTGAGGACGGAATCTATGTGCTTCTGAAAGAGGTCATTGACAATTCTATCGACGAGTTCCGTATGAATGCGGGCAAACGAATAGAGATCGATATCTACGAAAACCTTCGCGTCAGAGTGCGCGACTATGGTCGTGGCATCCCACAAGGTAAACTCGTAGAGGCTGTGTCGAAACTCAATACCGGCGGAAAATACGACTCAAAGGCTTTCAAGAAGTCGGTCGGCATGAACGGTGTGGGTATTAAGGCGGTGAACTTTCTCAGCAAGAACTTCGAGGTAGGGTCGTACCGCGACGGAAAGGTTAGAATAGCAAAGTTTGAGAAAGGCATTCTCGTCAGCGACAAGACAGAGCAGAGCGAAGACGAGAACGGCACATACATCATGTTCGAACCCGACAACACGCTGTTCCTGAACTACTCATTCCGCAACGATATAGTGGAGACAATGCTCCGCAACTACACATATCTCAACTCCGGACTGACGATTATGCACAACGGCAGGCGCATTCTGTCGCGCAACGGACTGGAGGACCTGCTGAAAGACACTATGACCGTCGACAGTCTCTACCCTATAATTCACATGAAGGGCGAGGATATTGAGATTGCATTTTGCCACACTAATCAGAATGGAGAGGAATATAATTCGTTCGTCAACGGTCAGCATACCACGCAAGGAGGTACTCACCAGAGCGCTTTCAAAGAACATATAGCACGCACAATAAAGGAGTTCTTCGGCAAATATGAGTTCAGCGACATACGTAACGGCATCGTAGCCGCCATAGCATTGAACGTGGAGGAGCCGATATTCGAGTCGCAGACAAAAATCAAGCTCGGCTCGCTCACGATGAGCCCCAACGGCGAGAGCATCAACAAATATGTGGGCGACTTCATAAAGAAAGAAGTTGACAACTTCCTGCACATCAACACCGACATCGCCGAAGAGCTGGAACGTAAGATTAAAACCTCGGAGTCGGAACGTAAGGCAATGGCTGGCGTGGCAAAGATTGCACGCGAACGGGCGAAGAAAGCCAATCTCCACAACCGTAAGTTGCGCGACTGCCGTATACATTTCTCTGACACCAAAAACCCAAGAAAGGAAGAATCATCCATATTCATTACGGAGGGCGACTCTGCATCGGGCTCAATAACCAAGAGTCGCGACGTAAACACTCAGGCGGTGTTCTCGCTACGCGGAAAACCGCTGAACTCCTACGGACTGACCAAGAAGGTGGTCTATGAGAACGAGGAATTTAACCTCCTGCAGGCAGCACTCGACATTGAAGACGGTCTTGAGACACTCCGCTACAACAAAGTGATTGTGGCTACCGATGCCGATGTCGACGGTATGCACATACGACTGCTCACAATCACGTTCTTCCTGCAGTTCTTCCCCGAACTGATAAAGAAAGGGCATGTCTACGTGTTGCAGACACCGTTGTTCCGCGTTCGTAACAAACGTACAAAGATAAAGGACAAGGCTCTGGTTAAAAAAGAAGACGAGAAACTGGCAGCACGGGGCGAAAGACAGAAAGATTTCATCACCCGATACTGCTACACCGACGAGGAGAGGCTGAAAGCGATACAGGAACTCGCCCCTGATGCCGAAATAACACGATTCAAAGGACTGGGAGAGATTTCGCCAGAAGAGTTCGCGGGATTCATCGGTCCTGACATCCGTCTGGAACAAGTGAAGCTCCACAAGACCGACCAGGTGAGCAAACTGCTGGAATATTACATGGGTAAGAACACTATGGAACGCCAGACGTTCATTATCAATAACCTTGTCATTGAGGAGGATATACCCGAGGAAGACCTCGCAGTCTGACGCCAGATCACCGCATGAACATCATTGCAGCGAATAAAAATCGACAGAAACAAATAAAAATATTAAAGTACCTACCATAGCAAACCAAAAGGGAGCGTGCATAATCCGATTATTATGAAGAAGAAAATCGTTATATTATTATTGCTCTGCATTTCAGTACTCTGTAATGCTCAACGCATTACTTTAGGCAGTAACAGTCCGCTACAGAAACTGCAAATTGCAGAAATGGCAGTGACAAACCTCTATGTCGACTCCGTAGATGAGGGAAAACTCGTCGAGGATGCTATCCGCGGAATGCTTAAGGAACTCGACCCACACTCCACATACACCACTGCCAAGGAGACAAAAGCCATGACCGAACCGCTTCAAGGCTCATTCGAGGGCATCGGAGTGCAGTTTAACATGGCACAGGACACGCTGCTAATCATTCAGACCATCGTCAACGGTCCGTCAGAGAAAGTGGGTATTCTTGCCGGCGATCGCATCGTCAGTGTCGATGATACCATAATCGCCGGGGTAAAGATGTCACGTGAGGACATCGTACGACGACTACGCGGAAAGAAAGGCACTAAGGTAAACCTCAAGATAATGCGTCGCGGCATTGCCGACCTGCTGCCGTTCACAGTGACACGCGACAAGATTCCTTTGAAGACAATAGATGCCGCATATATGATTCGACCAGAGATTGGATATATACGTATCTCCGGTTTCGGCGCAACGACATACGACGAGTTCATGCAAGGAGTGGACTCGCTGAAACGTCATGGCATGAAGGATCTCATCGTCGACCTGCAGGAGAATGGAGGAGGTTACCTGCAGTCAGCAGTACAGATCGCCAATGAGTTCCTGCAGAAGAACGACCTCATAGTCTACACCGAGGGGCGCACAGCAAGTCGGCAGGATTTCCGTGCCGACGGCAAAGGACGTCTGCTTGACGGACGCGTGGTGATGCTGGTCAATGAATACAGCGCCTCGGCAGCAGAGATTCTCTCCGGTGCAATGCAGGATCAGGACCGCGGACAGATTGTAGGCCGTCGTTCGTTCGGTAAAGGACTTGTCCAGCGACCTATAGAATTTTCAGATGGAAGCATGGTGCGCCTCACCGTGGCACACTACTACACGCCTTCCGGCCGTTGCATACAGAAACCATACGAGAAAGGCGACAAAGCGGAATACGAGATGGACATAGAGAAACGATTCAAACACGGAGAGCTTTATCACAGAGACAGCATCCATTTTGACGATTCTCTGAAATACTACACTCTGCGACGCAAAGCGATTGTATATGGCGGTGGTGGCATAATGCCCGACTTCTTCGTACCTCTCGACACCACAAAGTTTACTCCTTATCACCGCCAACTGTCGGCTAAGAGTGTTATTATCAATGCTTCACTGCGATATGTCGACCAGAATCGTAAGGAACTAAAGAAGAAATACAAGAATTTCGAGGACTATAAGAACCAGTTCGAGATACCTCAGAGCTTGCTTCAGGATGTGTTCGACGAGGGCGAGAAGGTAAAAGCTAAACTCAAGGACGAGGAGGAACGCCGGCAGTCGCTGCCAATGATAAAGATGCAACTGAAGGCTCTCATAGCACGAGACCTGTGGGATATGACCGAATATTTTCAGATTTCGAACGAAGAGAACAACATCGTGAGAAAAGCAATAGACATTCTCGGAACATAAAAAAGAACGATGGAACACGAAGATTTTCTCGTACATAAACTCAAGCATCGTGGCATCAAACCTACAGCAGGGCGCCTTCTAATCCTTAAAGAGATGATTCGCGGCAATGAGGCGGTGTCGTTACCTGATCTGGAACATTACCTCCCAACGATAGACAAGTCAACCATCTCGCGCACCTTGTCGCTGTTCTTGCTCCACGGACTGATACACACTATCGACGACGGTTCCGGTGCAATGAAGTACGCCGTATGCGACGACGACTGCGAATGCGAGGTGGAGGATGAACATACGCATTTCTTCTGCACAGAGTGCCACCGCACGTTCTGCCTGAAACAGATAGCAGCACCACAAGTAAGACTGCCCGAGGGGTTCACATTGAATAATATCAACTATGTAATAAAGGGCTTATGCCCGGAATGTAACGAAAAGAATGCAAGACGAATTTGACATACACGAGTCGAACTATTCGGCAGAGAAGGATTTCGAAAATGCTCTGCGCCCGCTGGCGTTCGACGATTTCTCCGGTCAGCAGAAGGTTGTAGAGAACCTCAGAGTGTTCGTTGAGGCAGCAAAATACCGTGGCGAGCCACTCGACCACACACTGTTGCACGGACCTCCGGGACTGGGAAAGACAACGCTTTCGAACATTATTGCCAACGAACTCGGGGTAGGATTCAAGATAACATCGGGACCCGTTCTCGATAAACCCGGAGATTTGGCAGGCATATTGACATCGCTCGAGACGAACGACGTGCTGTTTATCGACGAGATACACCGTCTTAATCCTATCGTAGAAGAGTACCTGTACTCGGCAATGGAGGACTACCGAATAGATATAATGATTGACAAGGGTCCATCGGCACGTTCCATACAAATCGACCTTAACCCTTTCACATTAGTAGGCGCCACCACGCGCAGCGGCATGTTGACGGCTCCTTTGCGGGCACGCTTTGGCATTAACCTGCATCTGGAGTACTATGATCCCGACACGCTGAAGCGAATCATAAAGCGATCGGCATCGATCATGAGAGTACCCATCGACGAGAATGCAGCAAGCGAGATAAGCCGCCGCTCACGAGGCACACCGCGTATCGCCAATGCACTGCTGCGTCGTGTCCGCGATTTCGCACAAGTGAAAGGTAACGGACGCATCGACATTGACATAGCCCACATAGCACTCACCGCGTTGAACATCGACAGCTACGGTCTTGACGAGATTGACAATAAGATTCTCCTCACCATAATAGATAAGTTCCGCGGTGGTCCGGTGGGTATCACCACTATTGCCACAGCCATCGGCGAGGACGGCGGAACGGTAGAAGAGGTCTACGAGCCGTTTCTCATCATGGAGGGTTTCATAAAGAGAACGCCACGCGGACGAATGGCAACCGAACTGGCATACCGCCACTTCGGGCGGAATATCATCGGCAGTAACGTCGGCGAACCTGATTTGTTTGGATGATATGAAGAATACAGCGGTATTTGTAGGGAGTTTCGATCCTTTCCACGAAGGGCATAAGAGCATCGTCGACAGAGCGCTGCAATTGTTCGATAATGTCGTGGTAGGCATAGGCGTAAACCCAGAGAAAACCTATATGCTCTCCGCCAACGACAGAAAGGAAATGATACGCAATGCCTATCCTTACGAGCAGCGTATCGTCGTAGAGGCCTACGACGACCTTACCATCGACTTCGCACGCCGTCACAACGCGCGATATATTATAAAAGGTGTACGCAATGCCGACGATTTCGTCTACGAACAGCGTCAGGCTCTATGGAACAAAGAACATGGCAACATAGAGACAATAATCCTTCTTTCTGAGCCGGGACTGGAGAATGTGTCGAGCACAGCGATAAGAAAAGAGATAAAAGGAAACATAAAGGAAAGCAAATTATGATTACTTACAATGCTGATGGCGTTAAGATGCCGAACATAAAAAAACGCGAGACGACGAAATGGATTCGCGCCGTAGCCGCAACATACGGCTTTAAAGTAGGCGAAGTGGGTTATCTGTTCTGCGACGACGAGAAGATTCTCGAGGTGAACAACGAGTATCTCGGTCATGACTACTACACCGACATCATCACATTCGATTACGATGAGGATGACATAATAAACGGCGATCTCTTCATTTCGCTCGATACCGTGCGCACAAATGCCGAGAAGTTTGGCAAGGAATATGAGGAAGAGCTGCACCGTGTCATTATTCACGGTATTCTCCACCTGTGCGGCATCAACGACAAAGGTCCGGGCGAACGCGAGATTATGGAAGCTGCCGAAAACAAAGCCCTTGCAATGCGATGAAGATTATCATCATCGGTGCCGGCGCTGCCGGATGCTTCTGTGCCATAGAGACGAAACGACACCATCCCGGCGCCGACGTTATCATTCTTGAGAGTGGCACAAAGCCCCTTGCCAAAGTGGCAATGACGGGCGGAGGACGCTGCAATCTCACCAACTCATTCCTCGACGTGAGAAGCACGAAACAGGTATATCCGCGTGGCGAAAAACTAATGAAACGTGCACTGAAACGGTTCTCACATAAGGACACCATGCAGTGGTTCGAGAACGAAGGCGTAAGACTCGTCACACAAGAAGACCAGTGCGTGTTTCCGAAATCGCAGGACGCTATGGAGATTGTGCACACGCTGACACGATTGGCTGACAGACTTGGCATACGCATAATCACCGGACAGAAGGTTCTTAACATAAAAACCGCAAAAAACAACGGTTTCATCGTTGTAACGCCGACCGCCGACTACGATGCTACACACGTTGTAGTGGCTACAGGAGGCAGTCCAAAGAAAGCAGGAATAGCATTCTTAGATTCCCTTCATTTGGATATTATTGAACCCGTACCATCACTCTTTACATTCAATATTGCTGACGACAAACTGCATGCACTCATGGGCACTGTGGTGCCAATGGTGTCGGCACGAATGCCTGGAACGAAGTTTCTGGCTGAAGGTCCGCTGCTTATCACCCATTGGGGACTGTCGGGTCCTGCCATACTGAAACTCTCGTCTTACGCCGCACGCCACCTCTCTGAACAGAAATACAAGGCAGAGGTAAGCGTCAACTGGTATCACGACATCAATGAGAATGACGTGTTGGAGATGCTCACCGGCATGCAACGCGAGAATCAACAGAAGCAATTATCGAATCAATACCCTAAGCAGTTCAACCAGCGCCACTGGCTTTACCTCACCCAAAAAGCAGGACTGTCGGCACAGAAACGCTGGCAGGAGGTCGGACCAAGGCAGATGCTACGCCTTGCAGCCATGCTTACCAACGACGTATATGCCATTGCCGGCAAGGGCATATTCAAGGATGAATTCGTCACTTGCGGTGGCGTGGCACTGAGCAACATCGACATCAACACACTCGAATCGAAGGCACATCCGGGACTTTTCTTCGCTGGTGAGGTGCTCGACGTAGACGCTGTTACAGGAGGATTTAACCTGCAAGCAGCATGGAGCATGGGACATATCGTAGCCGAAAGCCTATGAAAAAACACGTAACTATCACTCTGTTTTCTCTGGCGCTGTCCTTTCTCGGCACAGCACAGACGCTCATCATGCTCAAACCCGTGAAGATGAAGAAGTGGGGAGTGCCTGCCGCCAACTACAGCGGTATCGCACATCTCGGCGGCGACCGTTATGCTGTGGTCAGCGACAAGCAGACGAACGACGGATATTATGAGTTCAGAATAGTCATAGACGGCACTACGGGCAAGGTAAAGGACATAAAACTCATTGACTTCCATAAGAACGAAAACAAGAGTCGCGACGCGGAGGGAATCTGCTATGCAAACGGGAAAATCTATATCTCTGCCGAGGACGACCAGCGCATCATTGAATACGACGAGAAGGGACATCGCACAGGGCGCGAGCTTGCCGTTCCGGAAGGCATGACAAAAGATAACATATACAGCAACTACGGCTTTGAGGCACTGACATATTCCGATGAAACCGCGCTTTTTTGGACCTGTACGGAGAATTCCCTACGTCAGGACGGCGACGTGTCATCGCCGGAAAAGCCCATTGCCGCCCGCCTTCGTCTGCAGTCATTCAACAAAGCACTGCAACCCGAAAAAGAGCATATTTACACAACCGACGTTCCACGGACTAAGAGACAGCCACGCCAGATGGCGTTCGGCGTGCCGGCAATAACCGCCCTCGACGACGGTTCACTGCTCGTTTTGGAGCGTCAGTTCTTCGTGGCAAAGAAATATATAGGCAGTTATGTGACAAATAAGATATATCGCGTAGCACCGTTCACCGATGAACCGAAGACTCTCATGGCAGAATGGACCACACGACTTAACCTCACCCGTCGTAACATTGCCAACTACGAAGGTATGTGTTTAGGACCTAAACTCGACGACGGCAGACAGACAATCCTTCTTATTTCCGACTCACAAGGGGGCTACGGAAATTCAAACTTTCATCTTAAAGACTATCTGCGCGTGGGCATTATATCGGAATGATAGGATGGTATCTACCGCGACACTTGCCGAACAGCCCACAATGTAAAATAAATATCATCCCTCACTACTATCTTATTATATATGTCCGATGATAGTATAATATTTCTTTTCGCAGTCTTCCGAAAACAAGAAAGCACCACCATCGTACGCTGAACTCCATGCTATCTGAAAACAAACGAAACGGCACTTATAACAATCTGATTCTCAATGTGTTTCAAAAAGCGCCGTTTCTTGCCTCTAAAAGCGCCGCTTCTTGAGCCTAAAACCGGCGGTTCTTGGCGCTAAAACCGGCGGTTCTTGAAATCAGTTTCGGCGGTATTATAAAAAAGCCCCTTTAAAGTGAACTGAAACAAGCATAGAAAAGCCTCTTTTTCTATGTCGTTTTTCTATCCGTAACAGCAAGATTATCATTATCTGACAGAACGTTTTTCAGCATAATAATGTCAAGAATTTATCTCGAATAGGTTGCTGTTTGAAAACAATACATAGACCAGCTCAGGATAAATTTTCATTATTCACAGACACATACATTGAGATTACATTTAACCCAAAATGGTCAATAGACCGCGATGTCGTTTTATTATCAAAGAACAAGAGCTTTCCTACTGCTTTC
>CAJPPF010000088.1 GCA_905372445.1 uncultured Prevotella sp.
CTGTGAATAAAATCAACAAAAAGGCTGTTCTGACCACGAATACAGCCGATATTTGCCGGCACGTTGTCGTTCGGTGACGAATAACGCATTTTTGGAGCATTACACACAAGACGCAGATAATCAACACAATAGACATTTTCGATACCGACAAAAATAAGAATCCGTTTCAAGAAGCGCCGTTTCTTGGTTCTAAAACCGCCGCTTCTTGCCTATAAAACCATCGCTTTCAGCATAAAGAACCACCGCTTTTTGAGAGAAAAAGCACGGAATGAAGCTATTTTTAGCTCTTGTCAGTCCTCGAAGACATGGTTTTATGCCATGCTGACATGGCAAATCATTAATCTTGGTTTTATATTTCATGAAAAACCGCGAAGGTAATTTTTCCGTACAGTATTCGTCAGCAGTAAGCGCACGGCGAGTATTCATTTTGACCTCATAACTGCAAAAGCAAAGATAAGAGAAAAGACGATACAAGTAACTTTTGGTATAAAAAGCAAGAAAAAAAAGAGTAAACATCGACTGTTTCAATATGATTTTGTATCTTTGCACATATTTATTATCAAAAAGTCCCAAAGGAATCATCAATAACATTTAAGCATGGCACAGATCACGAAAGAAGCAGCTCTTGAGTATCACACGAATGGTCGCCCGGGAAAGATTGAGGTTAAGCCAACAAAGCCTTACCGGACACAAACAGATTTGAGTCTGGCGTATTCACCAGGAGTGGCATATCCATGTCTGGAAATCCAACAGACTCCGGACGATGTGTACAAATACACAGACAAAGGCAACCTTGTGGCTGTTATCAGTAATGGTACGGCAGTGCTCGGGCTCGGCAATATCGGTGCCATGAGCGGTAAGCCCGTCATGGAGGGCAAGGGACTGCTGTTTAAGATCTACGGCGGCGTTGATGTCTTCGATATAGAGGTGGACGAGACAGACCCAGTGAAATTCTGTGAGACTGTGGAGCGAATAGCCCCTTCGTTCGGTGGCATAAACCTCGAAGACATTAAGGCGCCGGAGTGTTTCTACATTGAAAAGCGCCTGAAGGAAACCCTCGACATACCTGTGATGCACGACGACCAGCATGGCACAGCCATCGTTTCGGCGGCAGGATTGAAGAACGCGCTCGAAGTGGCAGGAAAGAAAATAGAGGAAGCAAAGATTGTCGTTAACGGTGCCGGAGCAGCTGCCATAAGCTGTACGAAACTCTATTGTGCCATCGGCGCAAAGCATGAGAACATCGTGATGCTCGACTCAAAGGGCGTCATATATAAAGGTCGTGAAGCTGTGAACGAGCAGAAGGCAGAGTTCGCCACCTCACGCACGGACATAAAGACACTCGCCGAAGCAGTGAAAGACGCCGACGTGTTTGTCGGGCTGAGCAAGGGCAACGTGTTAAGCAAGGACATGATACGCTCAATGGCTGACAGTCCTATCGTCTTCGCGCTGGCAAATCCGGTTCCGGAAATATCATACGAGGACGCTATTGACGCCCGTCCTGACGTCATAATGTCTACCGGACGCTCGGACTATCCTAACCAGATAAACAATGTAATGGTGTTCCCTTACATCTTCCGTGGCGCTCTCGACGTTCATGCAAAAGCCATCAACGAAGAGATGAAGCTCGCCGCTGTCAATGCTCTGGCAGCGTTGGCGAAGAAGCCGGTGCCTGATGTTGTCAATGACGTATATCATGTCAACAACCTGACATTCGGTCCTACATATTTCATTCCGAAGCCCGTCGACCCTCGTCTCATCACATGCGTCAGCGAGGCAGTGGCAAAGGCGGCTATAAAGAGTGGCGTTGCACGCGATCCTATAACAGACTGGAACGGCTACAGAAAGCAGCTGCGCCAGCTTATCGGCCAGGAGACAAAACTGACACAGAAACTTTACGACACAGCCCGGCAGCATCCACAGCGTATAGTATTCTCCGAAGGCATACATCCTACAATGCTTAAGGCTGCCGTGCAAGCAAAGGCAGAAGGCATCTGTCATCCTATACTCTTGGGCAACGACGAAGCTATAAACAAGCTTGCCCACGAGTTGGAGCTGAGCCTTGACGGCATAGAGATAGTTAATCTCCGCCACCCCGACGAGGCGCCGCGCCGCGAGCGATATGCAAGGATACTGACAGAGAAGCGTCAACGCGATGGATTCACATATCAGGAAGCCAACGACAAGATGTTCGAACGCAACTATTTCGGTATGATGATGGTAGAGACCGGCGACGCAGACGCCTTCATCACAGGACTGTATACACGCTACACGAACACCATAAAGGTTGCCAATGAAGTCATAGGCATCAAGCCCGAGCACTCACATTTCGGCACAATGCACATCATAAACTCCCAGAAAGGAACATACTATCTGGCAGACACGCTCGTGAATCAGCACCCTACGACCGACGAGCTCGTCGATATTGCCAAACTGACAGCCAACGCGGTGCATTTCTTCAACGAGGATCCTATCATGGCAATGATAAGCCATTCAAACTTCGGAAGCGATACGGGCGAAGGCAGCGCGAAGGTGCGCCGTGCCGTAGAAGCCATTCATAAGCAATATCCCGGCATCATTGTCGATGGCGAGATGCAGATCGGATTTGCCCTGAACAAAGAACAGCGCGACGAACTCTACCCGTTCAACAAGCTGAAGGGGATGAACGTCAATACATTAATCTTCCCAAACCGCACCAGTGCCCATTCAAGTTTCAAGATATTACAATGTCTTGCACCCGATATAGAAGTGATTGGTCCTATACAAATGGGGCTTAACAAACCTATCCATTTCACCGATTTCGGTGCAAGCGTACGCGACGTGGTGAATGTCACTGCCGTTGCAGCGATCGATGCTTACGTCGACAAGCTGAAATGAAAAAACGACCACTTCCTGTCTCTTCGTATACGACACGGGCAATAGGCATAAAGATAGTAGCGCAGGATATGTATTATTCCTGCGCTATTTTTAACCCAAAAAGGTCAATAGATTTTGGTCTATGACAATAAAAAGTCGCTACGCTCTCTGGACCGATTGGCGTTTTATAATCTGTCAATGCCCTGTCGCGGTTTTTCACTCAACAGCTTGTATTGCGACAGGCGTCGGTGCGTGATTTATCACGTTCCACTTCAGCGCAGAGTCCATTGCGCGAACTATTTGTTCCTTAAATATTACGGAACGTGATAAATCACTCCCCTACGCAGGCAGGCGCCAAAGACACCGATGCAGGCTCGTGGAATATATAAAACTAAAAGGAATGTTTTTTTAATAACGCTTACTATTTTTTCAAAAAAGTAAGCTCCTATTGGCTATACGTGCATGTAGTGCCGATACATAAAGGCTTGCAGAACTTTCATTCAGTTTTTACCGGACAGTAATAATAAAAAGAGGATATGCTTTTGACACATCCTCTTGACTTCGTTTATAGTAATTGATTCTATTCTTACTCCATGAACTTCTTTGCTGCTCGAAGCTGATGACGCATGGTACTCAATATCTGCTGGCTCTCCTGCAGCACGTTGAGGTACAACAGATTGACCTGCATCTGCGAATTACTCAGATTGTCCTGCATCCGGTCAATATGTTTCTTACGCATAACGGACAGCTCATCTTTCAGCATGTCGGCGTCCTCGAGTGTCTGGCGGTAGTTTTCATAACGCCCCGTTTCTATCTGCTTGCAAGTCTGCCGCATCAGGTCGTTTATTCGCAAGCGTATAGGCAGGAAGTCGGCAATAAGCTCTGGTGCCAGAGGACTGAAGCTATTATCGACATGCTCCTTTATAGGCTCGAGCATGCGTCGCAGACCGTATATAAACTGCAGACTGCTTGTCATGCCGAGGTGGAACCAGGTGTTACGCTCAATAGCCGTAGTGCGTGGTATGCGCTGTAGAGCCAGCATCTCCTGCTTGCGTTCAGTCTTCAGGGGTTGCTTTGCCTCATTGAGGTCCTTGCTGACTTTCCGCAGTATGCCCGACTTCTCGTTCTCCAGTCCATCAATGATATTGTTGAACTGATCCAACGCAAACTTGCAGGCTCTTGACTGCGTACGGCTTACCTGGCGACGGAGCATATCCCAAACAAGTTCGGGGTCGCGTGTCCGCATCATCATACGGTAGGCATCCTTATCATGGTCTTCCGCTTCTGATTTCTTCTTGAACTTGATGTTACTCCTAACGAGCGACACAATGACCAGAACGATGAAGACAATATTTGCCACCACACCGCCATAATACATAATCAGGCTCACCATTGCGGCAATGAGGAACGATACGCCTGCGGTAATGAACCAACCGCCAATAACTGATATCACGCCTGTAACACGGAACACTGCGCTCTCCCTACTCCATGCCCTGTCGGCAAGACTGCATCCCATAGCCACCATGAATGTGACATAAGTGGTTGACAACGGCAACTTGTAATTAGTGCCGATAGTAATAAGCATTGACGATATGACCAGTGTGACGGCGGCACGCACCATGTCGAAGGCGGCATTGTCGTTCTCGAGAATCATCTCGTCCTTGTTGAAACGTGTATCGATCCACTCTTTTACGCGCAGCGGAATAACATCTGAAACCGATTTGCTCGTATTCTGCGATAAGCGTACTATAGCCCGTGCAGCACTTGACGAACCGAACATCTCGTCGCCCTCGTCCTGACGGCTGAGGTCGACTGTTGTCTTTATTACATTACGCGCCTTCTTCGATGTCACCATCGCTATAATCATCGTAATGCCTGCTATCAACAGATATACGGGCGGAGTCTTGGCACTCGACAAAAGGGAGTCCATCATGAATTCCGACGGCGACGAACCATTAGCGTTGTTTACGAAATCCTGATAACTGTCCAGTCCGGTCAGCGGCAAGCCGATGAAGTTAACAAGGTCGTTGCCCGCAAAAGCCATTGCAAGGGCAAATGTTCCCATGAGAACTATCAGGCGGAAGATATTTATTCGCAGCAGATGAAGCAGCTCCATAAAAACCGTTGAGCCAAGGAAGGTGTAGATAAGGAGCATCCGCGTGTGGGCGATAATCCACTCGCGTGTTTCGTCAGCGATATACGGACTGCCTCCAAGACCTTTAAGGAATATGAAATAAGCCAGCGACGTAAAGGCGATACCACCGAAAACGGCTATTGAATAGCGTGAGTGACTCTTGTAGTTAAAGGTGAACACTATGCGGCTTATCCACATTATAATCCATCCAAAGACAAAAGCCAACGCAACACTCACAAAAATAGCGAATATCATGCTCAATGCCTGCCCGGAATTGAGAAGCATATCGAAATGGAGCGAAGGGTCGGCTATTATTTTCAGTGTTGCAATGGCGGCTGTTCCGCCAAGCAATCCAAACACCAGCGAGATTGTAGTCGAAGTAGGCATACCCAGCGAGTTGAACACATCGAGTATGATAACATTCGTCACCATGACCGCCAGAAATATCGTCATGGCATCTGCAAAGGAATAATACTGCGGCGTCATGATGCCATGACGCGTCACATCCATCATTCCCGTTGACATGACTGCCCCTAATAATACTCCCAGAGAAGCAAAAACTAACACTGTGCTGAACTTGGCGGCGTGAGCGCCTACTGCCGATTGAAGAAAATTAACGGCATCATTACTGACTCCAACAAAAAGCCCGAATACTGCCAGACCTATCAGGAAGATCAATATACAAAGATAAACTATTTCCATATCTGATGCAAAATTACAAATATCCTGCTATATCACAATAAGACATTGCATTACATTTATGTTACAAATTCCTAAAAAACGCGTTTCTGCTTTGGTGTTGTTCTGACATAATGCTATTTTTGCATTATGCATGACAACAGGCATCACATACTGGTAGTTGACGACGAGAAGGATCTCTGCGAGATTCTTTGTTTCAATCTCGAGACCGCAGGTTACGAGGTTGATGTAGCTTTCTCGGCAGAGGAAGCACTTGCGATGAACATCAATACCTACAGTCTTATCCTGTTGGATGTTATGATGGCTGGTATGAGCGGGTTCGAAATGGCAAAGCAACTGAAAAGCAGTCATGCCACATCGCATATTCCTATTGTCTTCCTTACGGCAAAGGATACAGAAAACGACATTCTCACAGCGTTCAATATCGGTGCCGACGACTATATCACCAAGCCGTTCTCCATACGTGAAGTTACTGCAAGGGTGAAGGCGGTGCTGCGTCGCACCAGCGAGAAATCATCCGCGTCGGTGGCAACGAAATTCCTCAGTTATGAAGGGCTGCAGCTCGACCTTGACAGTAAGACAGTAAGCATCGACGGTCATGAGGTGGCATTCACAAAGAATGAATACGAACTGCTGCGATTGTTTCTTAACGAGAAAGGCAGGGTTTTCTCCCGTCAGGAGTTGATAGACCGTGCATGGCCTAATGACGTGTTAGTGTCTGATCGCACTGTCGACGTCAACATCACTCGTCTGCGCAAGAAGATCGGACCTTTTGCTACACACATCGCCACACGGCAGGGATATGGTTATTATTTCGATGCACAATGACATTTCCACTGTTCAGCGAAAGTAACAGAGCACACTTCTATGCAATATCATCTAAACATCGATAACGAGTCCATCATAAGCAAGGTGGATATTCTCCGGCAGACGCATTTCCGCATCATCATGAAAACCTATTTCATGAGTGAGATGAATTAAATATGTATTCTTTGCCACTATTCTCTTGGCAAAGGCAACTGCATCATTAACAAGCATGTGGCTATGATGTGGCTTTGTGAAACGCAAAGCATTGACAACAAGAGTCTCCACTCCTTCAAGATAAGACATCTCTCTTTCGGCTATTGTCTTCATGTCGGTAATGTATGCCAGATTGCCGATTCTATAGCCAATGATTGGCAATTCACCATGCATCACCTCTATAGGCATGATGTCAACATCGCCAACACTGAACGGCTCATGAGGGCAAACAGTATGCAGCTTCAGCAATGGCACTCCCGGGTAAAGTTTGTCGGTGAAACAATATGGCATGATTCTTCTTATTGTCCCTGACGTTCTCTCGTCGGCGTAGATATGCTGATCGCCGAAGACACAGAAACCACGAATGTCATCGAGACCACCTATATGATCATAATGTTCATGCGTCAGCAGGATAGCATCAATGGGATAGAAATCCAAAGGCATTAGTTGCTGGCGTATGTCCGGACCGGCATCAATCAGTATTCGTGTGTGCTTCGTCTCAAGCAATGCCGCACTACGCAGCCGCTTGTCGCGCGGGTCGGTGCTGCAGCAGACGGGACAATGGCATCCGAGGATTGGAACACCGGCTGAAGTGCCCGTGCCTAAGAAACGAAGACGTGGGTGCTCCGGACCAGAATAAGGAGGTAGGTCGGCAAGGGTTGCCTCAATAGCAGGCAGCGTTATTTTGTGTTCTAAATCGTTGTTCATGAAAATTTATCAGATGAAATTCACCTCTGGATGAATCTCTATACCAAATTTCACAAGGACATCATTCTGAATCACCTTGCACAGATTGACAATCTCCTCGCCCGTTGCTCCACCACGATTGACCAGTACAAGCGCCTGCTTGTCGTGCACACCTGCTCTCCCGAGGTTCTTACCTTTCCAACCGCACAGGTCGATGAGCCATCCTGCCGGAATCTTCTCATGCTCGGCATCAACGGAATAATGAGGCATCGACGGATATAGTGCAAGCAGAGACTCAAATTTCTCGCGCTTGACAATAGGATTCATAAAGAAAGAACCTGCATTGCCCACCACTTTCGGGTCGGGCAATTTGGCATTGCGTATGTCAATAATAGCCTGTCGCAGTTGTAATGATGTTGGTGTCGTAATTCCTTTTTCCTCCAATGCCTTGACAATATTGCCATAACCTAACTGAGGCTCGAACACCAGCGAAAGACGATACGTGACGTAGGTGATGAAATAACGGTTCTTCCATTCACCCTTGAAGCGGCTCTGTCGATAAGAATACTGACACTCTGCAGAAGAGAACTCCACTTTGCGTCCTGTAGCAATCTCCACAGCCTCAACACGCTGTATGATGTCTTTCACTTCCGAACCATAGGCACCTATATTCTGAATCGCCGTAGCTCCTACATCACCCGGGATGAGAGAGAGATTCTCCGCTCCGTAATATCCATTACTTACAGCATAATCCACGACATCATCCCATATCTCGCCGGACCCACATCGCAGCAGAACATCATGACCATCGCGCATGACTTCTATGCCTCGTATTGCCGAACGCACTACCGTACCGTCAAAATTGTGGGTAAAAAGAAGATTGCTGCCACCGCCAATAATGAGAAAACATTCATCAGCAATGGATGGCAGAAAAGACTGTGTCTCATCAACAGACGACACTTCGACATAACGACGGCAATAAGCATCAATACCAAAGGTATTATGAGCCAATAGGCTATAATCAGAAAATTCCTGCATCAGACAAAAGTTACATTGACATTTTAAAGAGTTTCCATTTCCCTGCAACACGCCTGAACACCATTTCCGACTGTATGCCGTTGGCAATACCTTCTATCAGTAATATCTTTGTATCAGAGTCCTTTGTTGGCTCATCATAGATGATATTATACATCATACCCTTCGGCATGGGTGGCGCAAACGAAGAGAACTGCTCCGGGAGAAGGTTGCCCTCAATATTATTGAACTCGTCGTCAGGGTTTGGTCCGGAGAACGACAGCTCGCTGGCAATGCTGGAAAGCTGGAAAAGCGAGTCAGTAACAAAGCGAGAGTAGAAATTAAGAAAAGAGGCGTTCGATGTGCTTGCAATAGGCAGACTGCGTATCTTTGTCATTCTCCACTCACCGCGTGGGCGCTCAAAGAAATACTGCTTGACGTAATGCTTATCAAGATATATCTTTTCGAGCGTCGCCTTATTTACGGATGTGTCGTTAATGAGCGACATCTGAGCACGGTTGTCGAACATTAATGTGTAGAACTCCATGTTGCTGAATAACTTGTCAAGCTTCCATTTACGCTTCTCAATCTTCGATACGGTATTATTCGTTTCTACAGGCAGTGGGAAATTAATGCGCGAGTATTGCACATCTTTTCTGCTCATGAAGTTAAACAGAAAATCTGAAAATAACTCGTCGGCAGCCTTTGGCATAGGATGTTCCAGAAT
>CAJPPF010000089.1 GCA_905372445.1 uncultured Prevotella sp.
GCCACACAAGCGGGCGAAAGCAGTAGGAAAGCTCTTGTTCTTTGATAATAAAACGGCACCGCGGTCTATTGACCGGTTTGGGATAATATACAGAAACATCATACTTTGCGTTCGATCGGATTCGAGCAGTATCTGCAATGTTATCATGACTTCCGACAAGAAAAAGCGTAGTAATATTTCGTAATTCATTTTTTTTTTGTACTTTTGCACAGCATCCTTGCTATGCTTTGCTAAATGACGAGGCCCTGTAGCTTAGCTGAATAGAGCGTCAGATTCCGGTTCTGAAGGTCGCGGGTTTGAATCCCGCCGGGGTCACGGAAGGAAAGTTGTGGCTGCCTTTTGCTTTTGTATAGACGATACAAATATTAAATGTTGTTCAACACAAAAACGCTTTTTCCCGGCAAAAAACAACCGTCAAGCCACCACAGGCAATAAAACACACGGACAAATAGATGTGAATCCTGGCAATATGAGGAATAGCATGTGGTTACAGCATGGCGGGATTGACATTGCATGCGAGCACTACGCAAAGCGGCTGGTCGCCGTACGAGTGGACCATACTCTCGGCAAGAAGCTCAAAAGGTCATAGTATTAATCTTCTAAACAAAACGATAAGACAATAATGAAAAAAATATTATTCATGCTGTTGGCAATGCTGCCAATGCTCATACTGACATCTTGTTCTTCTGATGAAGACGAAAACGACACGATAGTAGGTACATGGTTTCGCACATCCGACGAAGGTGTGGAAGAGACCACATATAATGAAAACGGGATAATGTCGCAGATAAATACATATAAAAACGGAGAGAAGGAGGAGTTTATCGGTAAGTATTCCATAAGCGGGAAGTCACTGACCTATGTTATAACTTCTTCTAAGATGTATAAGCCAGACACTTTCACACGTATAGAAGACCATAAGACAGAGTCTTTACAAACCAAATTTTCCATTAGCGGAAACACATTGAAATTCAAGAGAACGAATAAGAAAGGACGAATAGAAACCGTTACTTTCACCCGTAAGCGGTTATAATATGCCGTAAGGTATAAAGAAATAAGGTTCTGCTCTATCGGAAAGCAGAACCTTATTTTATATTTCTCCATACTTACGGCGGTTGTTTTCGCCGGATGTATGGTAATGCGTTACTTGTTGTAGTTACCTGTTATCTCACATATTTTCACTATCACCTGCATGGCTTTCTCCATTACCTGTACAGAGACGAACTCATGAGGTCCATGGAAGTTAACGCCACCGGCAAAGATGTTCGGGCATGGCAGTCCGCGGAATGAAAGCTGTGCGCCGTCTGTACCGCCACGGATTGGCTGTACCTTTGCCGGAACATCGCACGCACTGAATGCCTGCAAGCAGATATCGATAGTATGTATATGCTCGTCGATTATCTCCTTCATATTACGATACTGGTCGTAGATATTTGCAGTGACGGTTCCCTCTCCGTATTTCTCGTTGAGTTTGTCGACACACTCTTGCATGAATCGCTTGCGCTCATCGAAGCGTGCTGCGTCATGATCGCGAATGATGAAATACATCTTTGCAGTTTCTGTTGAGCTTGTCTGCGAACAGAGATGATAGAAACCCTCGTAGCCTTCGGTGTTCTCCGGCAGGTCGTTTTCAGGAATCATATCGAGCAGGTCGGCTGCAACGCGTGAGGCATTTATCATCTTTCCCTTTGCGTAACCCGTGTGTACGCTGACACCGCGTATCTCAATCTTTGCACCGGCAGCATTGAAATTCTCATATTCCAGTTCGCCGAGGTCACCGCCGTCGATGGTATAAGCCCAATCGCAAGCGAACTTCTCCACATCGAAATGATGTGCTCCTAAACCTATCTCCTCATCGGGATTAAATCCTATGCGAATATCTCCATGAGGAATTTCGTCGTGGTCGCGGAGATAACACATAGCCTGAACTATTTCTGCTATGCCTGCCTTATCGTCAGCGCCGAGCAGAGTTGTGCCGTCAGTGACAATGAGGTCCTCTCCTACATGAGCAAGAAGCTCTGGGAACTTTGCAGGAGATGAGACGATACCCTCTGAAAGCACGATATCGCCACCGTCGTAGTTGCTGACGATGCGCGCCTTTACGTTTGCGCCAGAGGCATCTGTCGCCGTGTCGTAATGGGAAATGAAACCGATAGTAGGAACATTCTCCTTTATATTGCTCGGGAGAGTAGCATACAAGTACCCCTTGTCGTCGAGTTCTACATCTTTCAGTCCCTCGTCTTCGAGTTCCTTGCGGAGGTATTCTGCGAATACAAGTTGTTTGTCGCGATTGGAAGGAATCGTCGGAGAGTCCTCGCGTGACTGTGTGTCAAACTTTGTGTAGTTGATGAATCTTTCTACTAATTCCATGTTATTGCAGTTTTTAGTTCTATATCATTAAATAATCATCTGTCATAAACACGTTCAATACGGCATCATCCGTGCGGCTTCTAATACCATTGCACGGCGTTTGAGTAGCCACTGCGTTTATCGTACTTCAGAATATCGGTCAGTGTCGAAGCGTTGCAACGGAACGAGAAGTTGTAGCTTGTATATGGCGCCAACACTATCGAGCACGACATCGAGAAGCAGTGCAAATCACGTGAAAGTGATGCTGTTGTCATACTGATCTTTTTGTTTTCAAAGTCATAACCTGAGGAGAAACTGATGTTCCAGCCCTCGGCAAGACGTATATTACCAGAGCAGTTGAGGTTTTGTGAGAAGCGGTAAGGATAGCGCATGGTCTTTGTGTTGAACTTTCCGCTGGTATTCTCGCGCATGGTGATACCGTAACCGAATGTCAGCGACCACGGCATGCTGAATGTCATGTATCCGTCGTCGTCGGTCTCTGCCTTGCCGCCACGTCCTTTCTTGCGCAGACCTTTCTGCGCTTTTATCTGCACGTCGTCGATATTCGACTCGATATCCGTATCCATGCCCTCGTCGTCTTCCATCTCGCCCTCTTCCTCTTCGTCGTCGCCACCGCCAAACCATTTCTTCAGTTTCTCGGGGTTGAGAGTGAACGAAAGGTTCTGCGATGTTCCAAGGAAACGACCGAAACGACCGTAGCTCCATTCCGTGCGTGTTCCAACGTAAGGTCTTCCGTTCTCATTGAGTTCGTAGGCGTATGTTGCGAACACGGCATTCATGTTGAACGTGTAGCTTTTTGAAAGTCTCAGACGCAGGCGCATACTGAGGTCACTCCACGGTCGTGTCTGTGCAGCCATATTATACGACATCTGGGCACCGAAGTTATCAATCAGACTTATCTTCTTGTATCCCGTCGAGTCCTTGTCGCTCTTTATCTTCATCTCGACGTTGTTATCTATCGACATGGATATAGAGCCCGTCTTTCCCTTGCCTGGCACTCCGTAAAGCATATCCCTATAAGGTGAATACTCTACAATGCTGACCGAACCGTCGGCGTTGGTCTTCTGGTAAGTATCATAGTAACCATAGCGTGATGTACCGAAGTCTGGCGCATAGCTAAGGCTCACGGAAGGCGTCACGACATGGCGTATACGGTCTACTTTATCACCGAACAACTTTCTACTCGGTATGTAGAAACCGTATAGTTTAGTCGACATCGACAGCGCAAGATTCCAGTTGTAGACGTTATGAAAGCCGAATGTCGTATCAACCACCTCCACCTGTCGCAGATCATCCCACGACCGTTTGTGTTTGCTGGTGTATGTACGGTCGGTAAAGTTGAACGACGGCGACACATTAATATAATCAAATAATGTGAAGTTACCGGCTATAGGAATGGAATGGCTCATTCCGTTTTTCCAGTCCTTTGCCAGATTTGAGTTAAACAGCTTTGACTCCTTACCCGAGAAGGAGTTTGATATTCTACCCGTATATGACATTGATATCTTCTCATACCAGCGCTCTTTTCCTGCTGCGTGTTTGCGTTTGAACGGATAGAACCGCGACAGCGTGATGTTAAGGTCGGGCAAGGTCATCATTATAGACGAGTCGCGCATATTCTGCGAGAGGTTTGCCGTAGAACTGAGATTTAGTCCTATTGACGAGAATCCCGTGCTCCAGCTAACCGACGAGGTACGCGTACTCTGCGTTCTCGACTGCGGGTTATACATACTGTTAAGGTTATTACGCTCATAGCTCGACGATGCGAAGTTCACACTTGCCGACAACTGGCTGTAAGGGTTTGCCTTTGCGTCCTGTCGGTGCGACCATTGTATCTTGAAACTCGTCTGCTTTGAATAGTCAGGCAGTCCCTCCTCACTGTTTCGTGTGTCCTGATAACTCACAAGGAACGAACCGTTGTACTTATAGCGTTTCTTATAGTTAGATGTTGCAGTCACTCCCCATGAGCCTTTTGTATATATCTCACCTACGAGTTTAACGTCAAATTTATCGTTTATGGCGAAGTAATATCCACCGTCTCGGAGATAAAATCCTCTGGCGGACTCATCACCGTAAGTAGGCATAATGAGACCGCTGGAGTAGTTTTTCGTAAATGGGAAGAAGCCGTAAGGAATGGCTATAGGCAATGGCACATCGGCAACGACCAGATGTGCAGGACCAAAGATAACATCCTTGCCGGTGCGTACCTTGGCGCGACTGAGTGCGAGATAGAAGTCAGGGTGTTCGGCATCGCACGTCGTATAACGTCCGTGCTCCATATAAATGTCGCCATTGGCAGCGCGCTTCGACACCTTGCTTATGAGGAAACCGTCGTCCTGCTGCGTAGTGACATTCTTTATTATTCCTTTCTTTGTCTTGAAGTTGAACGTCATGGTGTCGCTTTCGTAGGTGTCCTGCCCCATTTGGAATACGGGAGTGCCGTCAAGTTCTGTCTGTGTACTGTCAGCCCATACACCCGTTGCATGCACAATGCTGCTCTGCTGGCTCATGTCTACTTTCTCTGCTTTCAGGTCCATGTTCTCGTATTTCACGTTGGCGTTACCATAGAGATAGGCTTTCTTTGTGGAAGAGAGATACACCATTGAGTCGTCCGACTGATAATGGACGGGAGAGGTGATGCCGTTCGACTTCATTCTGTTTAGCGAGTCCTTGCGTATACTGTCGTCAATTGCCTTGTTATGGAGGTAGATAGCTCTCTCAAGCGAGTCAAGCGGAAAAGAATCCGCCGACATTTCTTTCAGTGTATCGGCTACCTGCTCAGCGACTGCCACGGTTGAGTCTATGTCAATAGAATCTCCGTCGTCACTGCTGTTCAGTGTCGGCAGACCTCTTGTTCCTGCCATTATCAATACTGACAGGAACAGAAATAATACTATGACATAATGACGTTTCATCCAAATAATCTGTGTAGTTCAAGGAATCTCGCGACGCTTTCTTCACCGAATTTCTGCATCGAGCGTAATACACTCGCGTAATTTTTCTCCTCGGTGAGGCGTGTTTTGGAAAAGAATTTGTCGGCATAGCATATCAGTTTCTCTTCCATTGTCTCCGGCAGAAAATTCTTCTTCGGCAATGGCAGTGACTGCTTTTCTATGTCACATACGGTAAGTCCTGCACCTGTGTGACGTTCGCATACACGTGCATAGGGCTCAATCTCGTCAGCCGACATATTCAGCTCTGCTGCAATGCCACGCAACAGTCTGCCTCCGCACAGCCCATGACATATGTAAGGCGCATCGCCGTGACATTCTATACCTTTAGCATCGCAGAAAACAATTCCTATATCGTGAAGCATTACCGCATCATGAACAAACTGTCGGTCTAACGGCAGATTCTTCTCTTCGATAATCCGAAGTGCCTTCTCCGCCACCTTCTCACTATGTAATAGGAGAATACGCCTCAACGGCGTATTCTCTCCATAGTATCTGTCGATGATGCTTTCAATGTCCATCAGCTTATTAATCCTGATTACGCTCTATGTAGGCAATCACATCTCCTTTGTGTACCTTAGCGCCCTGCTTTGCGTTTATCTCTACGAGCTTGCCGCCGAGGGCAGCAGGAACCGTAAGGAGTTCGCCCCATGTAGCCTGCATGAAACAGAAGTCCTCGCCTTCTTTGTACTCCTTGCCGATGAATGGCTCTACTGTCGTAGCTGCCTCGCCATCGCCATTGAACTCCCAGAACAGCTGACCGTTGCATGGTGCGACGATAGCATCAGCCTTGGCATGCTTAAACGCAGAGAGTTCTTCTAATGAGAGCTTTGAACCGAGAGCGGCGTCCTTAGCCTTCTGCAGGTCAGCAAGGAAGTTCTTCTTTGCCTGACCACTCTTGAGGTTACGATACTGCTCTGGGTGCATGGCAAGTTCGAAGAGTTCCTCGTCGTCCTGACCACGGTCCCAGTCGTTCTCCTCCATCTCTTTGATGAAGTTCTCTAATCGGAGTGATTCTGGTACGAATGAGCTTGGATTATCTGTTACGAACTCGAAGCCCTTCTCCTTTGCAAGCTCCCGAATCTCAGGAGCAAGCTCGCCCGGGACCTTACCTGACTTGCCGAGGATCATACCCCATACAGAGTCGTCCATCATGACATAGCGACCCTTGCCTTGCTCGATAGTGAGGAGGTTGAAGAGTGCGATGTTCTTCACATACTGTGAGAATGGCGTCACCAATGGTGGGAAACCGACCTTCGGCCAAACATACTCTACCTCGTTGAACAATGCAACGAGCATATCGTCAGTGCTGAGTTCTGGCTCGCCCTTCTTCTTTTTCAGGCTGTTGATAACGCCCTGAATACCTCCGAGGTCAGCCATCATGGAGCCCATCATTCCTCCCGGCAGTCCACAGCCGAGAAGCAATGACGACATGTGCTTGTTGGCGGGGTTGATGAAATATCCAAGCCACTCATCAATAAACTCCTGAGTGAGCGAACGAGCCTTCATATAAGCGTTCATATTTATTTCAGGCACGTCAAATCCTGCGTCGGCAAGCATGGCTCTTACAGAGATAACATCAGGGTGAACTTTACCCCACGACAGTGGTTCGATGGCTGTATCGATGATGTCTGCACCGTTTCTGCATACCTCGAGAATTGATGCCATTGACAGACCTGGACCTGAATGTCCGTGATACTCGATTATCACTTCCGGGTGCTTGTCCTTGATGGCTTTTGTCAGTCGCCCGAGGAAGCCCGGCATACCGATACCTGCCATATCCTTCAGACAGATTTCAGGAGCACCTGCTTCGATGAATAGGTCAGCCTTTGCTACATAATACTCAACGGTATGTACCGGCGAGTTGGTGATACAGAGTGTAGCCTGAGGGGTCATTCCTGCCTCTGCAGCCCACTTGATCGACGGTATGATGTTACGTTCATCGTTCAATCCGCAGAAGATACGAGGGATGTCGACACCCTGAGCGTGCTTAACGCGGTACATCAGCTGACGCACATCGTCAGGCACGGGATACATACGGAGTGCGTTGAGACCACGGTCGAGCATATGGGTTTTGATGCCAACCTCATTGAAAGGCTTACAGAAAGCGCGCACTGCATCGTTAGGATTCTCGCCTGCGAGAAGATTAACCTGCTCGAAAGCACCACCATTAGTCTCTACTCGGCTGAAACAGCCCATTTCTATAATAACCGGTGCGATACGCTCCAGCTGGTCCTTACGTGGCTGGAACTTACCGGAACTCTGCCACATATCTCTGTATAAGAGACTGAACTGAATTTTCTTTTTCATTCTAATAGTATTTCCTATTAATATCCTTTATCGTTTCATAATTCACTCTGCACGCATACATATAGACACATGCGTGCATCCAACTTGCAAAGGTACTTAAAAATCTCGGAATCCAAGCACAATGGAACAACTTTTAACGAACTCCCATTGCATCAGAAAAGAAAATTATTAAGATAATATAATTCTTAAAGCAAATTCACTTTGCTGATATCATTTTTTTGTACTTTTGTCGCGAATAACATTTTGAATAATGAAAAAAACACTCTATTTCATTCTCCTCGCCGTAGCGCTCACGATTGGCGCATGCATTGGAGACAAAAATAACATACCCGCGGAAGGGCGTGCTACGCAAGACCTGATACTGAAAGGCGACAAGACCGTGTTCGGGTTGGCATGCGAGGGATGCAACGACTCCGTAATATGCCTGCTGCCATTCGACAACAGCGACCCGATAAAATACGACATCATCGATGCCAAGCGCAACGGCAAGGTTATAGGTGCCCTGAGGATTGGCGACTGGATTGGTATTCTACCCAACAAAGACGACTCCAAAGCAGCTGACTTAGTCATCAATCTCGACCAGTTGAGAGGGTCGTGGTGCTACATCGTGATGCCTAAATTGCGCGACTGGGACAAGCTGACAAAGAAACAGCAGGCACGTATGAGCCACAATATGACAGACTCTATCAGGGAGCAATACCTCATACCACGCGAATACGGATTCACACTCATGCGGCAGTTTCAAGCAAGTTCCATCGGCTATGTGCCTGACGCCACATCGCTCGAAGACCAGAGCCCGGTGGTATATCCCAAGATGGCTTACTATTTCGAGTGGCACATACTGAACGGACAGCTGATTCTCACACGCTACGCCAGCGACCCTCCGTCGGACACTGACGCCAGCGGAAAGAAAATAAAAGTGAAGATGCCTGAGACCATTCACGACACCATCGACGTGACATTTCTCAACGACGACTCGCTCGTATTGAGCTCCGACGGGCAGACGCGCAGCTATTACCGCATATCAAAGGCATCGGATGCCAACAAACTGGCACGCGAGAAGGCGGAGAAATCTGCACGTGAGGCACTGAAGAAAGTCACACGGACGGAGAACAGCAAGTATGAAACAAACTCAGAAAAGAGGGTTGCCGAAGCGCATAAATCAGTGAAGTAAAGTCAGGCACCACAACCGACAGGTAGTAATATTGTAAATTATTGGAGTCCTGTAAACAAATTATAGCGATGAATCGAGTAGGATGAAACGTGTAGAGGCGTGATTTATCACGTTCCGCAATCCTCTAGGAAAACAGGCACTCAGTCAGGCGTAGGGGCGTGATTTATCACGTTCCGTTTGTTGCGCCGGGTATATTTAGCAAACGCATGTATGATTATCCCTAATCGGTCATTAGACCGCATTTGCTTAGATTTGTAATTACCGTCATGCTTC
>CAJPPF010000090.1 GCA_905372445.1 uncultured Prevotella sp.
TGTCGGAGATATACGTTGAGGTCTAAGCTCACTGCGTACATATCGTTTATTCCAAAGAGCCGGAAAGTCAGTACTAATAGTAAGCAGTATCTTCTTATTGAATGTCAGTATTGAACTGATAATACTAATTGCGCACGCATAGTGTGATTCTTTGCAATGCAAAAGTACATAAAATATAACCAGACTACAATACCCAATGTTAAGTATTTTGCGATGTTATGTAGAAAAGCGATCAGACCTCTTATTAAAAATAGCACATTCAATCCCAAATCAGTTCATTGTATTCTATCTTATACACATCTTTTGTCTTTGGTATCTTCCGCTGATGTTTTCTGAACGCATGGCGGAGTAAGTTGATTGAGGCAGATGTCAAAAAGGACAGTGGAGAAGATAGAAAAAGCTAAGGCGAAAGACATAACGCGCTCTAATGACATATTTGTATAAATTCTGCTCTGAATATTCGCAGTAGGGGCAAACCTTCATTACATACATTTTTAGCGTACTTCTAAACTTTATCTGAAACTGTTTTATGTGCCGATAGCCAGAATCGTGAAATAGGATTATTATAGGCATTATTGCAGCCTTTGACGTGATTGATTCATTGGAATAATCACGCTTCCTTTCTTTTTCAGGGTGTATTTTGCCATTTTTGTATCAAAAAAATACAGAAGTCCTTTGCAATACAAAATAATTTATTAACTTTGCCCCTCGGTTATCATAGCGATTATTGTTTACGATTCTTTGTAATTATAGACAATTGTATTTCATGAAACTCAAGTTGTTATAACATTTATATAAAGTACTACCGGTTCTCATGCCACTCTATACAATATAGGAAACTACGGCAACCCTTTCATGGAAATAATGAAATAATGTTTTTCAAAGCGACAAAACTTTTTATAAATCCTTTAAATAATAGACTCTCGGAAATGAAGAAAAATGTGATTTTAAGTTCTATGGCTATATGCGTAGCCTTGCTTATGAGTGTAATGTTCGTTGCTTGTGGCAAAGATAATGAAGAAGGTGTTGTGATATATACCGCAGGCTGCGAGTCTTTAAATGGAAGCCTTGAGAACCTTAAGGACCTTGCCACGGTCGAAAATATATTCAATGCTGCATTCAAGAAAGAGTTAGGCGTGAGCAGCTCACCTTTTCAGTTGTCAGGTTCTGTATCAAGTTGCGATGCAAAAGTGAAGAAGGCGTGCCAAAGTGCAGTCGCACAACTGGATAAGGTTGAACTCAAACTCACCTTCAAGTATACAGTAACGAATGTTACGTCGAATCAGAATGTGTTTACCTATTCACGCTAAGTGATATATAAAAGTGTTACCGGACAGCAATAATATAAAAACCAGCCTATGATATCAGGATGCTATGCCATAAGCATGTCCACCTAATAGTGACATGGCAACGGCATACACCTGTATAAACAAAGATTAGAGTATGTCGAAACTCAAATGACTACTCCGAAAAGTTACAGCTCGTAACTATAACAGCTAAATGGGGCATATCAAACTCTGTTATGAGTAATGATATGTCCCGTTCTTTAGTATTTTAGGATGTTTCGGGAACTGCTCATCATTACATGCTTTATAGATAACAAGCACATATTCCAATACCGACAATGTCCCTTAGTTTGGTAACCTATTCTCTGAAAAGCATATCATTGTTTATGCTTTGTTCTCCTTTAAGCTAAATCTCTCAATAGATTCCAAACTGATTTGCGTCAGCCGTAGGGGCTTGATTTATCACGTTCCGTCTCAGCGTTGGGGGACAATTGAGTATCATCGGCGTCATAGTCTTTTTCCTGGTGAATTGCGGAACGTGATAAATCAAGCCCCTACGCAGTCCCAGCAAATACCGATCCTTTCTCGGCTCGTGGAAGATACAAAACTAAAAGGAATCTTTTTAGTAACGCGTACTATTTTTGGCAAAAAGTAAGCCCCTATTGGCTATATGTGCCTGTAGTGCCGATACATAAACTCAAATCGGTCAATAGACAGCGGTGTCGTTTTATTGTCAAAGCTCAAGAGCTTTCCTACTGCTTTCGCCCGCTTGTGGAGCAGACCAGACCAGACGTCTTGTTACCCTTGTTGTAACAGTCTACGGCAAAGGAATTAGGCTGATAAGATACCACACATAAAGTTCTTGAATTACTTCTTTCTTATTACTCTGTCCGTCAATGGTGTTGTCGCTGTAGGTAAACCAATCGAGGAATGTTCTTGCCTTGATGTTGGGCATTGCCTTTGCCAATAAGACTACGCCCTCACCATCCAACGTGTCTGTCAATAGTTGCTTCCTGTCAGGAACTGGCAGTTTGAACTGGTTAGTGCCACTAACCAGTTCAAACGTCTCCTTCTTCAACTTTGTTTTGAGATACTTCCAATTGTTTCTTGTCTTTTGATAATCGTCCTGATCGTTGATTGCTGTAATGATGTCAAGTACAGAGAACCACCCTTTATTATGATTATCGTCCCATACTGCCCTTATTTTACTGACGTTGAGTAAGCGAATGACGGCTGTTATTGAAACAGACTGTCAAGATACTCATAGAAAGCAGGATCTTCTCCGACTACAGTCTTCACAATGTTACCATTGGGGTCTACGATGACCTTTGTAGGGAAGCCACTCACGGCGTAGTCTTTCAACACATTGCTACTCTTCGGATTATAGACATGCAGCCAAGGCAGTTCATGCTTCTTGACAGCAGCACGCCATGCGGCATCGGTGTCGTTGCAGTCGATGCCGAGAATCTCGAACTTACCTGCATACTTCTCGTAGTATTTCTTCATCTCAGGAATACCTTTTATACACCATCCGCACCAGCTACCCCAGAAATCGAGCACTACGTACTTGCCACGGAGAGAAGACAGGCTAAGTGGCTTGCCCTTGATGTCAGTCAGAGTGAAATCAGGAGCCGGACTGCCGTTCTTTGCATCAATCTCTGCCTGTTCCTTTGCAGCTTCTTCGGCGATAATTTTGGAGATAGCCTGATACAACTTGCCTACACGACCATTCTTCATCTCTGCACTCATTTTCTTCAATACGTCGTCAGGATTTACAAGATATAGGAGGTAAACGAGTGCCCCCTCGTCGTTGAGATGAGAGTCAAGATAGTTCTCCAGCGCAGCGTTATATGCCTTGCTCTTTATGCTCAGAGTGTCGCGTATGCCGGCAGTCACTGCCTCGCGCTGACTTTCAGGGATAGTCTCCAGACGGGCTACAGCAGCCTCGTAATAATCCATCAGGTCCTTATTGAGTGGAGAAAGTGCCTTATCTGCGGCATCGCAGCTTTTATATATCGGAGAACCGCCGTAGGTGAACTCTTTGCCGTTGATAGTGAGGTTCAGTGTCTCGCCAGGCACGAGGAATATGTTGGCGCCATTCTTCTCGTCATTGCGACTGCTGTATATGACAGCAGCAGTAATGTTCTTCAGGTCCTTACTGTAGGTGAACATTCCGTCTTTTACAACAATAGAATCCTCTGCAGAGTACTGATTGTACTTATCTGCCTCAGAAAACTTGATATACAACTTTGATACTGTCTTGTCGCCCTCTATCTTTCCTTCCATCTTGAAAGGGCTCTGGGCAAATGTCATGCCTGTCACTGCAAGCATGAACAATGTGAGAATCTTCTTCATCTTTATCATTTTTAAATTATAACATGTCAGGCAGCTGGTACAGTCTTATACCATTTGAGCCTTTTATTAATATGTAGCAGTCTTCAGGTTTGTGGTTGCTGATGGCTGCCTTCACTTCTTCTATATCGTTGAACCGACGGAATGCTGTCTGTGTCTTCATAAATTCCTCGCCTACGAGCCACACCTCATCGAAACCGGCACTGGCTAACATGTCTGCAATTCGCTGATGTTCTGCCTGACTGTCGGCACCTAACTCACGCATATCACCTAAGATTGCCATCTTCCGGCGGTCAACTTTCATCATTCGGAAGTTGTCTATCGCAGCCGCCATACTCGTTGGATTGGCGTTATAGGCATCGACAATGAGATTATTGGAGGCAGTAACGGTGAGCTGCGAACGGTTGTTGCTTGGGGTGTAGGTCTCCAAAGCATGAACAATCTTCTTGTCGGACACTCCGAAATATCTGCCGATGGTGACGGCGGCAAGGACGTTTGTACAGTTGTAAGAGCCTATCAGTTGGGTGTGGATAGCCTCTCCGTCAGCCAGTTCGACGGTGAGCAGCGGGTCACATTCCGATACCCTGCCTTCGGCGTATGGCACCGTCTTCAGGTCGCGCGCTATTGCCATAGCCACAAGGTCTGCGTCATGTATGTTGAGGAATGTAAAAGGTTTCTGCTTCAAAACCGCCGATTCCTTACTCGCAGCGAGATAATCATACAGCTCGCCCTTAGTGCGTTTCACCCCCTCGAAAGAACCGAAGCCTTGAAGGTGAGCGCGTCCGACGTTGGTGATAAGTCCACAATCGGGCTCAACGGTCTCAACGAGTGTCTTTATGTCGCCTGGGTGACTGGCACCCATTTCTATCACGGCAATCTCATGTTCCTTACCAAGACGGAACAGGGTCTTGGGCACACCAACGTCATTATTGAAGTTTCCCTGCGTACACAGCACATTATATTTCTCGCTGAGAACGGCGGCAATAAGTTCCTTAGTGGTGGTTTTCCCGTTTGTTCCCGTTATTCCTATGACAGGAATATGGAACTGCCGGCGATGCTCGCGCGCCAAAGCCTTGAACGCAAGGAGCACATCGTCGACGAGGATAAGACGACCGGCAAACGGTCCTTCCTTAGCTGCGTCGACAACAGACTTGTCGTCGACAACGGCATAGGCACAGCCTTTCTCCAATGATGCCACAGCAAAGCGGTTGCCATCGAACGTCTCGCCCTTGAGAGCAAAGAAGATACTGCCTTTAGGACACTCACGGCTGTCGGTCGTAATTACAGGATGCTGTTTATATAATTCGTAAAAATCCGCGATTTCCATAGATAATTATAGTTTTGCTTTGCAAAAGTACTCTTTTTCCATTAAAAAGGTTTGCATCTTTCAAAATTTATTTCTAATTTTGTGCCCAATGAACGAAAAAGAATCGTTTTCGATATATTTTAGAGGTGGCAAGAAAGTTTTTACCTCACCGCAGGTAATGGGAATACTTAATGTCACCCCGGATTCGTTTTTTGACGGAAGTCGAAAGCAAACAGAGAAAGAGATTGCCGAAAGGTCCAACGCCATCATATCAGAAGGCGGAAGTATTATTGATGTCGGAGCATTCTCTACCCGCCCCGGTGCACAAGAGGTGAGCGAGGCGGAGGAGATGCGTCGTCTGCGGTTTGCACTCGGTATAGTTCGCCGCGAACAACCTGACGCCATTCTTTCTGTCGACACGTTTCGTCCCGATGTGGCGCGTATGGTTGTCGAGGAATATGGTGCCGATATAATCAACGATGTCTCCGAGGGAGGAATCACGGGAATAGTAGATACTCCGTTGGAAGGTACGCACGATGATATTCCCGAGATATTCCGCATGGTGGCACAGCTTAAGGTGCCATACATACTTATGTCGGTAAAGCCGACAATGGACACAATGAAATCAGCCTTAAGGAAAGAGATTGCGCTTCTGCACGATATGGGACACGACGACATAATCATCGATCCTGGTTATGGATTCGGCAAGAGCATAGAGCAGAACTACGAGGTTCTTGCCCGCCAGGAGGAGCTCCGCGAGCTTGGTTTCCCGCTGTTGATAGGCGTTAGCCGCAAGCGACTGATATGGCAGACGCTCGGAACATCAGCCCGCGAGGCACTGAACGGCACGACGGCAGTGAACATCATGGCATTAGAACGCGGTGGCGACATACTGCGTGTCCACGATGTCAGAGAGGCTGCAGAGGCGATTACCATTTATAAACAATTAAAGAATATACTATAGTGCTGATAGATTTCGGAATAAAAGACATCATAGACATATTCATGGTAGCAGTCTTGCTCTACTATGTATATATATTGATGAAGGCAAGCCGCTCGCTTAATGTGTTCATCGGCATCATGGTGTTCGTAATCTTCTGGCTCATTGTAAGCCAGATTCTTGAGATGCGGCTCATGGGAAGCATCATGAGTCAGTTGATAAACGTCGGTGTCATCGGTCTCATAGTGCTGTTTCAAGAAGAGATCAGAAAGTTCTTCTACAATGTAGGCTCACACCGTAGAGTACGCCGACTGGCGAAATGGTTTGGTGGAAACAAGCGCAGCATAAATGTAGCACGCGAGACAATCATGCCTATAGTCATGGCTTGCATGAACATGAGCCGGCAGAAAGTGGGCGCGCTGATAGTGGTCGGCAGGGAAAATTCGCTCGAGGACATCACGTCGACAGGCGACATCGTGGATGCAAGAATCAACCAACGCCTCATCGAGAACATCTTCTTCAAGAACTCACCTCTGCACGACGGTGCGATGATAATAATAAACAAACGCATCAAGGCGGCAGGATGTATCCTCCCCGTGTCGCACGACTACGACATACCAAAAGAGTTCGGACTCCGGCATCGTGCGGCAATGGGCATAGCACAGGAAAGCGACGCCATAGCCATAGTGGTGAGCGAGGAGACAGGACGCATCACCGTGGCAATGGACGGCGAGTTCCGTTTACGAATATCAGCAGAGGAACTCGAGAGTATACTCACGCAACAGAAGTAGAAAGACTACATCTCTACATAGAACAAATATTATAAATCACATATAAACCATGGATATTTTACAGCAAATTTGTGCTCGCGCAAAAGCGAACAAGCAGCGTATTGTACTTCCTGAAGCAACAGAGGAGCGTACACTGCGTGCCGCCGACAAAGTTCTTGCCGACGAATTAGCAGACATCATCCTCATCGGTAACCCCGATGAGATAAACAGCCTGGCAAAGAATTGGGAGCTTACCAATATCGGCAAGGCAACAATCATTGATCCGGAGAATAACGCAAAGAGTGAGGAATATGCAGCCCTGCTGACTGAACTTCGCAAGAATAAGGGCATGACAATCGATAAGGCTCGCGAACTGATGAAGAACCCGTTATACCTCGGTTGCATGATTATCAAGACCGACGGCGCTGACGGTCAGATATCAGGTGCGCTGTCAACAACCGGCGAGACACTGCGTCCTGCGTTGCAGATAATAAAAGGTGCCCCCGGCATCACTTGCATATCGGGCGCTATGCTGCTGATTACCAACCAGCATTATGGCGAGGACGGTATCATTGTTATGGGCGACGTTGCCGTCACTCCGCAGCCTGATGCCGAGCAACTCTCACAGATTGCCATCTGTACTGCACAGACTGCACAGAGCATAGCAGGCATTAAGACTCCACGCGTGGCAATGCTCAGCTTCTCTACGAAAGGCTCTGCAAAGCATGAGTTGGTGGATAAGGTCGTAGAGGCTACAGCCATCGTCAAGGAAAAAGACCCATCACTGCAGATTGACGGCGAGCTTCAGGCTGATGCAGCCCTCGTCCCTTCCGTTGCAGAGACAAAAGCCCCGGACTCACCGGTTGCAGGACATGCAAACGTGCTCATCGCTCCAAACCTCGAGGTTGGTAACATCGGCTATAAACTCATTCAGCGTCTTGGCAATGCAACCGCCATTGGTCCTATCCTTCAGGGTATCGCACGTCCTGTAAACGACCTCTCACGCGGTTGTTCTGTCGATGACATTTACTATATGGTAGCTATCACCTCTTGTCAGGCAATAGACGCTAAGAAATAAACATAAATGAAAAACAACAAGCTGACAAAAATGAAGATTCTTGTATTAAACTGCGGTAGTTCATCTATAAAATATAAACTTTACGATATGTCCGACTACTCTGTGCTCGCTGCTGGCGGCGTGGAGCGTATAGGAATTGATGACGCATTCATCAAGGTGGCGATGAATGACGGCTCAAAGAAACAAATCATGGCTGACCTCCCTACCCATAAGGAAGGTGTGGCATTAGTGTTCAAGTGCCTTCTCGACCCAGAGTTCGGAGCAATCAAGAGCCTCGATGAAATCGATGCCGTAGGTCATCGTATCGTCCAGGGTGGCGACAAGTTCTGCGAGAGCGTCATCGTCGACAAGAGCGTAGAAGAGGGCATAGAGGAGTTGTGCGACCTCGCACCGGTTCATAATGCCGGTCACTTACGTGGCATCCGCGCCGTAGATGCTCTGATGCCTGCAACGCCTCAGGTGTGTGTGTTCGACAATGCGTTCCACTCAACGATGCCGGCAAAGGCTTATCTCTACGGTATTCCATACGATCTTTACGAGAAATATCACGTGCGCCGCTACGGTTTCCACGGCACATCCCACCGTTACGTATCACAGCGCGTTTGTGAGTTCCTCGGCAGAGACATCAAGACTCAGCGCATCATCACATGCCACATCGGTAACGGTGCGTCTATATCGGCAGTGAAGTTCGGCAAGTGCATCGACACATCAATGGGTCTCACTCCACTTGCAGGAGTGATGATGGGCAGCCGCTCGGGCGACATCGATCCCTCGGCAGTGACATATCTCATGGAGAAACTCAACATGAAACCACAGGAGATGGCTGACTTCCTGAACAAGGAAAGCGGTGTGAAGGGCATCACCGGTATCGGTTCTGATATGCGCGACATCGAGAAAGCCTCACAAGAAGGCAACAAGCGCGCCATACTCGCACTCGATATGTATAAGTATCGCATAAAGAAATACATCGGAGCATACGCTGCTGCAATGGGTGGTGTCGACATCATCGTATGGACGGCAGGTGTTGGCGAGAACCAGACCGATGTGCGTCTTGACTCTTGTGCCGACCTCGAGTTCCTCGGAATCAAGATGGATGCCGAGCGCAACAAAGTAAGAGGCGAGGAGGCAATAATCTCTGCCGACGACTCAAAGGTAAAGGTATGTGTCATTCCTACCGACGAAGAACTTGTCATTGCAAAGGATACAATGGCATTGCTGGAGAAGTAATAATCCCAAATACATACACTGAAATTAACCCGAATCGGTCATTAGACCGCATTTGCTTAGATTTGTTATTACCTTCATG
>CAJPPF010000091.1 GCA_905372445.1 uncultured Prevotella sp.
AAACAGTACCGCGGTCTATTGAGCGATTGTGGTTCAACGCCGACGAACTAATATTAATCAAATAAAACGAAAACAACATGGCGATTTTCACATTATAAAATAAAATATCAGGCAAAAGTTTGGCAGAACAAAGAAAAAGACGTACCTTTGCATCCGATTTGAGTCACACCTGAGCTCTGGGCAACTGGGGCTTGGGGTATAGTGTGCTCTTATCATAGAATTAATCAACATAAAGTCCAACTTTATTAATTACAAAACACTTATTATTTTTATGGCAGATTTTAAGAACATTCAGCCTCTCAACGACTTCAATTGGGAAGAGTTTGAGAATGGCTCGGCTGTAGGTGTCAGTAAAGAAGATCAGGCTAAGGCCTACGACGAGACACTTAACAAGGTAGCAGACCATCAGGTTGTTGATGGTACAGTTATCTCAGTTGACAAGAAGGAAGTAATCGTTAACATCGGTTACAAGAGCGACGGTATTATCCCTGCTTCAGAGTTCCGTTACAACCCAGACCTCAAGGTAGGCGACGTTGTTGAAGTTTACGTTGAGAATCAGGAAGACCGCAAGGGTCAGCTCGTTCTTTCACACAAGAAGGCTCGCTTGAGCAAGAGTTGGGATCGCGTTAACGCTGCTCTCGATGCAAACGAAATCGTACAGGGTTACATCAAGTGCCGCACTAAGGGTGGTATGATCGTTGATGTATTCGGTATCGAGGCATTCCTTCCTGGTAGCCAGATTGATGTTCATCCTATACGCGACTACGACGTATTCGTAGGTAAGACCATGGAATTCAAGATTGTAAAGATCAATCAGGAATTCAAGAATGTGGTTGTTTCTCACAAGGCACTTATCGAGGCAGAGCTCGAGGCACAGAAGAAAGAGATTATCAGCAAGCTCGAAAAAGGTCAGATTCTCGAAGGTACTGTTAAGAACATCACTTCTTACGGTGTATTCGTTGACCTCGGTGGTGTTGACGGACTCATTCACATCACAGACCTCTCTTGGGGTCGCGTAAGTGATCCAAAAGAAGTGGTAGAGCTTGATCAGAAAATTAATGTTGTAATCCTCGACTTTGATGACGAGAAGAAACGTATCGCTCTTGGTCTCAAGCAGCTCACTCCACACCCATGGGAGGCACTTGACGCAAGCCTCAACGTAGGTGATAAGATCAAGGGTAAGGTTGTTGTCATCGCTGATTATGGTGCATTCGTAGAGGTAGCACCGGGCGTTGAGGGTCTTATCCACGTATCAGAGATGTCATGGAGCCAGCACCTACGTTCAGCTCAAGACTTCCTCCACGTTGGTGATGAGATTGAAGCCGTAATTCTCACACTCGACCGCGACGAGCGCAAAATGTCACTCGGTATCAAGCAGCTCAAGGAAGATCCTTGGGAGAATATCGAGACAAAGTACCCACAAGGTTCTAAACACACTGCAAAGGTGCGCAACTTTACAAACTTCGGTATATTCGTAGAGCTTGAAGAAGGTGTTGATGGTCTTATCCACATCTCTGATCTCTCTTGGACAAAGAAAGTTAAGCACCCATCAGAATTTACACAGGTAGGAGCAGACATAGATGTTGTCGTTCTCGATATCGACAAGGACAACCGTCGTCTCTCTCTCGGTCACAAGCAGCTCGAGGACAATCCTTGGGACACATACGAGACAATCTACACACCAGGTTCTGTTCACACCGGTAAGATTAACGAGATGATGGACAAGGGTGCAACTATCCTACTCAACGAAGGTGGTGAGGGATTTGCTACTCCAAAGCACCTTGTTAAGGAAGACGGCACTCAGGCACAGCCAGGCGAGGAGCTCGAGTTCAAGGTAATTGAGTTCGTTAAGGACACGAAGCGCATCATCCTCTCTCACAGCCGCACATTCGAGGCAGAGAAGGAATCTGACAAGGCTGCACGCAAGCCACGCGCATCAAAGAAGAATGACGAGCAGGCACAGGTTAACAACGTTGCTGCCGGCACATCACTCGGTGACATCGACGTTCTTGCAGCACTTAAGGCTCAGTTCGAGAAAGGCGAGTAATTAGATTACACCTTATTATATATAAAGGATCAATCCGTATGGATTGGTCCTTTTATTGTTTAATCATAATGACGAATGGTAGGTGAAGATACCGGTTTGGGTTGATTATTGTCATTAAAAAACATTAAATCGGGAATTAATTATACAGCCAGACTGCAATATTAAAAATATATTTCTTATCTTTGCAGTGCAATATACAAAGGAAGTCCACAAGACTGACAATGAAAAGCAAACCAAAGGCCCTTCTATTCCAGAAGACCTTTTCTTATAATCACAATATATTTTATATATCAATGTATCGCAAAGACGAATTGGAGTCTAAAAGCCGTGAAGAGCTTGTAGACCTTGCAAACGAATTTGGTGTGGAGTACAAAAAAAATACTACTGACACAGACCTTGTATACGGAATCCTCGACCGACAGGCTGAGGTAGAAGGTCAGCGTAATCCTCTTGGCACCAAGCGTAAGCGCACAAGAATAGAAAAACAAGCTCCCGACAGAGTTTACAGCATAAATGGAAAGGATGGGGAAAACCCTGACACCAAAGAGAATAAAAAAAAGAAAACGAAAGAGATGCCATTATTCAATGAAGAGTTTAAAACTACAGCAGAGGAGGAAAAACCTGTAGAAAAACCTGAACAACAAGAAAACACACCTAAGAAAAAACAGAAGGACAAGGCTGCAGCGGAAGAGTTGACGCCCGAGGAGGAACTCGCAAAGATATCAAAGCACCGTGGACGCAAGACAAAGCGTGAATTAGAGCTTATTGCTATAATTGAAGCAAATAAACAAAAGGAAGACACCAGTGAAGAAGAAAAACAGGAAACAATGGAAGAACAAAAACCTAAAGAGGAAACTACAGAACAACCTTTAGAGCAGAATATCGAGGAAACTCCTGTTGAAAATGTTGCTGATATGCTGCAGAGAAGTCTTAACCGCCAAAACATTCAGCCTGAAGCAGAGAATGATAAAAGCACAATGGACGAGGATGGTTTCTGGTTGGACGACCCGAATGATGGAACAGACTTTATCCCAGTCATTGATATTCCTATCGAGGACAGTGAAATGACTCCTACATACGACATCTTCGACAATCCAGTAAACATTGGAATTAAGGAAGATATGCGTATGACACGACAGGAAAAAGCACAGAAAGAATCTGTAGCACATGCGAAACCTGCGTATTCTTTCGACGATATCATTGAAGCAAACGGTGTGATGGAATTGCTTAATGACGGCTATGGATTCCTGCGTTCAAGCGACTATAACTACCTCTCTTCACCTGACGACGTATACGTTGCAACGAATATTATAAAGAAATATGGTCTTAAGACAGGTGATGTAGTACAAGGTAAGGTACGCCCTCCGAAGGAAGGAGAGAAATACTTCCCACTGACAAGCATAGAAATGATCAATGGGCGTGTGCCTCAGGAGATTCGCGATCGTGTACCATTCGAGCATCTTACACCACTATTCCCTGATGAGAAATTCACTCTATGTGGCGACATAAAGACAACAAACCTCAGTACTCGCATTGTCGATCTCTTCTCTCCTATCGGAAAAGGACAGCGTGCTCTTATCGTAGCACAGCCAAAGACGGGTAAGACGATTCTCATGAAGGACATCGCAAATGCCATCGCGGCAAATCATCCGGAGGCTTATCTTATGATGCTACTCATCGACGAACGACCAGAGGAAGTGACAGATATGGCACGTACTGTAAATGCAGAGGTTATTGCCTCTACATTCGACGAACCAGCAGAGCGTCACGTAAAGATTGCCGGCTTGGTACTCGAGAAAGCAAAGCACCTCGTAGAGTGTGGTCATGATGTCGTAATATTCCTTGACTCTATCACTCGTCTGGCTCGTGCATACAATACGGTAGCACCTGCATCAGGTAAAGTTCTCACTGGTGGTGTTGATGCCAACGCCCTACAGAAACCAAAGCGGTTCTTTGGTGCTGCACGTAATATTGAGGGTGGCGGCTCGCTAACAATCATTGCTACAGCTCTTATCGATACTGGCTCAAAGATGGACGAGGTGATATTCGAGGAATTCAAGGGCACCGGAAACATGGAACTTCAGCTTGATCGCAGTCTGAGCAATAAGCGTATATTCCCGTCTGTCAACCTCGTTCAGTCAAGTACACGCCGCGATGACCTGCTTCTTGACAAGACTACACTTGATAGAATGTGGATTCTTCGTAAACATATTGCTGACATGACGGCTCTTGAAGCTATGGATACTATTCATAACAGCATGGAGCGCACGCACGACAACGATGAGTTTCTGCTTTCAATGAATAGCTAAACAGGCTGTATAATCAACTTTTACAGTCATAAAAGAATAATATCAGTTGAGTAACTATATAGAAATTAAGGGAGCACGGGTTAATAATCTAAAGAAAGTAAGCCTCAAGATCCCAAGAAATAAACTTATCGTGATTGCCGGAGTCAGTGGCTCTGGCAAGTCATCTCTGGCCTTCGACACATTATATGCCGAAGGTCAGCGCCGTTATGTAGAGTCACTTTCGAGCTATGCCCGCCAGTTTCTCGGCAGAATGGGAAAGCCTGAGTGCGACTACATAAAAGGTCTGCCACCGGCTATTGCCATAGAACAGAAGGTTATTTCACGTAATCCGCGATCTACGGTAGGCACATCAACAGAGATTTATGAGTACCTTAGACTCCTTTTTGCGCGCATCGGCCACACGTTCTCACCTATCAGCGGTGAGGAAGTGAAACGTCATTCAGGAGAAGATATCGTAGAATACGTAATGAGTCATACGGAGGGCGAACGGTATGTTGTACTTGCTCCGCTGAACATTGTAAAAGGTCGTACACTCACACGCCAGCTTGATGCAAAGAAGCAACAAGGTTATGCACGTATTTGCTACAACAATGATTTTATACGTATTGATGATTTCATTGAGCAGAATACAGACATAGACTCTATCAACCCGGAAGAAATTTACATTGTTGTAGACCGTCTGTCCGTGTCGGAAGAGAAAGCGATAATCTCTCGTCTGCTTGATACTGTAGAGACAGCCTTTTTTGAAGGAGACGGTATATGTAAGCTGTTGTTTACAGAGACAGGTGAAACTCACGAATTCTCCACGAGGTTCGAAGCTGACGGAATAACCTTCGAGATTCCTTCAGATAATATGTTTGCCTTTAACTCTCCTGCAGGTGCTTGTCCTACATGCGAAGGATTTGGAAAAATTGTGGATATTGACGAGAAACTTGTCATACCTAATCCTTCACTATCTGTCTACGACGGTTGTGTTCAATGTTGGCACGGCGAGAAGATAGGAATGTGGAAAGATGAGTTCTGTCGTATAGCAGCAAAGGATAACTTCCCTATATTTACACCTTATTTTGAGCTGACACAAAAGCAAAAAGACTGGCTTTGGCACGGTTTGCCATCAGACAAGAAGCGAAGCAAAGAGGAGCAAGTAAATATTGATGCCTTCTTCCAGATGGTTAAGGACAATCAATATAAAATTCAATATCGTGTTATGCTAAGCCGTTTCCGCGGAAAGACTATATGTCCGGAATGTCATGGAACACGGCTGAAGAACGAGGCTACATGGGTTAAGGTAGCAGGAAAGAGCATCACGGAACTTGTAGAGATGCCTATAAACGAACTGAAAATATGGTTCGACAACATTGAACTGACAGAACACGATGCAAAGGTAGGGAAGCGACTTCTTACAGAAATAAGCAATCGGTTGCAGTTTCTTCTCAACGTTGGTCTTGGTTATCTGACGCTTAACCGTCCGTCAAATACATTATCAGGCGGTGAGAGCCAGCGCATAAACCTCACCACATCACTTGGCTCTTCGCTTGTAGGAAGTCTTTATATACTTGATGAGCCAAGTATCGGACTACACAGTCGCGACACAGCCCAGCTGATTGGCGTATTGAAAGAACTGCGTGATCTGGGCAATACCGTTGTTGTAGTAGAGAACGATGAAGAGATGCTTCGGGCAGCAGACTACATTATTGATGTAGGACCTGACGCCGGCAGATTGGGCGGAGAAATTGTCTTTGAGGGTTCAAAGGATGTTTTAGAGGAAAATAACGATACACTGCTGCAACAATACCCGCGTTCACACACCATTCAATATCTAACTCATAACGAGGAAATCAATGTTCCTACATCTCGTCGCTCATGGAATCACTTCATTGAAGCCCGCCAATGCCTGATGAATAACCTTAAGGGCATAAATGCAAAGTTTCCTTTGAATGTCATGAATGTAGTGACCGGAGTAAGCGGAAGCGGCAAGTCGTCGCTGATAAAGGGCATCCTCTACCCTGCCTTGAAGCGACAACTTGGCGAAGTATGCGATGCTCCCGGCGAGTACGCAGGACTTTCAGGTGACATAGAAAAGATAAAACATGTTGAGTTCGTTGACCAGAATCCTATAGGAAAGAGCACTCGTTCAAATCCTGCAACGTATGTGAAGGCTTATGATGCCATACGTCAGTTATTTGCCGAACAGCAACTTTCAAAACAGTTAGGATTCACTCCACAGTATTTCTCCTTTAATACCGACGGCGGACGATGCGAGGAATGTAAAGGCAGTGGCGTGATTACTGTAGAGATGCAGTTCATGGCTGACTTGGAACTCGTATGTGATGTCTGTCATGGAAAGCGCTTCAAAAATGATATCCTCGAAGTAAGATACGAAGGAAAGAATATAAATGATGTGCTCGAGATGACTGTAAGTGAGGCTATTGAGTTCTTCAGTCAAAACAATCAGAAGGTCATTGTCGACCGTATGAAACCTCTTGCATCTGTCGGTCTGGGTTATATCAAGCTCGGTCAGAGTTCATCAACGCTCTCCGGAGGCGAGAACCAACGTGTAAAGCTTGCATATTATCTAGGACAGGAACAACACGATCCGACCCTATTCATTTTTGATGAACCGACCACAGGCTTGCATTTCCATGATATCCGTAGACTGTTGGAAGCATTCAACTCATTAATTGAACGCGGTCACACAGTGCTTGTCATCGAGCATAATATGGATATCATAAAATGTGCCGACCATGTAATAGACCTTGGTCCCGAAGGCGGTAACGCAGGTGGGCAGATAATCTTCGAAGGAACACCAGAGCAACTCGCAGAATGTAAAGACAGTGTCACCGGACAGTTTCTTAAAGAGAAACTATAAGAAATATAATTGTATGCGATATCTCAGTATACTTATTCCCACATATAACGACCCTTGCATAGGTTTAGTGCAGGCATTGAGAGTTCAAGCAGATAAGATAGCGAACCTTGATTACGAGATTCTCGTCGCAGACGACGCGTCAAATGATGAGCAGATAAAAAGGAATAATCGAGACATCGCAAATCTACCAAACTGTAGATATATAGAAAGAAAGACAAACTCTGGTCGCTCGGCAATAAGAAATTTCCTTGCGGAGGAAGCACGTTACAACTGGTTGTTGTTTTTGGATTGCGAGCTAATACTGCAAGAAAACTTCATCTGTAATTATATTGAAAGTCAGGAAAAATCTGTAGTTGTTTGTGGAGGAGTAAAAGCTGGAGGCGACACCGAGCAATGGAAAAACAATCTCCGATATATCTACGAGACTTCAATGGAGACATCATACACTGCCGGTAAAAGAGCAAAAAGAGGCTATCATTCTTTCCGGACTACAAGTTTCATGATTGAAAAGGATATTTTCCAAACTAATCGCTTTGACGAAAACATCACCAACTACGGTTACGAGGACGTTCTTTTCGGCAAAGGCTTACAGAAAAAAGACATAAGACTCAAGCATATAGATAATCCTGTATACATGAGCCACTACGAGAATAATGAGCATTATGTAGAGAAGACGGAAGAGGCACTGCGCACACTGAAGATGATTTCGGCAAATATCGGTGACTTCTCGCCTATTGTAAATACTTACGTTCTACTTAAAAGACTGTATCTCCTAAGTATAACAAAGTGTATTCTGAACCTTTTAATCAAACAACTTCGGACCAACATATGTGGTGAAAGTCCGAAGCTGCTGTACTTCAAAATGTATAAACTGGGGTATTACATAAACCTATAAGTCGCGTATTTCATTTAAGATTATATACTCCACTTGGCGTCTTTCTTTTCAGTACATCAAGCATGAAGTCTTTCCCCGGCACTATACCATAAGAACGAAGTATCTGTTCTATCGTCTTTCTTGCCAATTCCGGATGATTGTTCTCCTCGCTTAAGTGGCATAGCCATACATAACGAAGCTTTGGAGAAGCATAATTTGACAGCGCTTCGCCACACGCTGTATTACACAGATGACCGGAATTGCTGGCAATACGGTCCTTAAGATGTCGCGGATATGGACCGGACAGAAGCATTTCCTCATCGTAATTTGCCTCTATCACAAGATAGTTTGCCTCAGAAATATATTGCGACATCTCATCTGTTATATGTCCTGCGTCCGTTATTATACAAAATGTCACATCACCATACTTCACACGATAACCTATATTCTCATTGCTGTCATGTGGCACAGAGAACGAAGTCACCTCAAAGCTACCGAGGTGGAATGTCTGTCCCGGTTCGATAATCTTCACTCTATCATGCGAAATCTTAGATCGTACACAATAGTTATTCTCGATGCCGACATGAACTTTAAGTGTCGTATATACAGGAATTCCAAAGTCATTACTTATGCTGCCGACTGATTTCACATGGTCTGCGTGGTCATGGGTTACAAGGATATTGTCAACGGAACTTAGATTCAGACCATATTCCCTGAAGTATTTCTTCAATGATCGCACTCCTACTCCAACATCAATCATTATGCTTTCGTCATCAGTATATAGATAGTAGCAATTGCCACTGCTGCCGCTTCCAAAAGAGATAAAATTAAGCATTACAGTTATTCTTTTCTACAAAAGTAGACAAAAACGACGAG
>CAJPPF010000092.1 GCA_905372445.1 uncultured Prevotella sp.
TTCCTTAAATAATAGATAGGTTTTTCTCCATTTTCGTATTTTTTCGCTACCTTTGCAGGGTAAAGAGATTAAAATAATAAGTATAACATAAAATTAATATTCACAACAACTATGGCAACAAAAATCAATGATTACGATTTCGCTGGTAAGAAAGCAATCGTTCGCGTAGACTTCAACGTACCTCTAAAGGATGGTGTCATCACAGACGATACACGTATCCGTGGAGCTATGCCAACACTTAAGCTTATTCTTGAGAAGGGAGGCTCACTCATCATAATGTCACACATGGGTAAGCCAAAGGGTAAGGTTAAGCCTGAGTTATCGCTATCACAGATCGTAGACGCAGTAAGCAATGCACTCGGTCGCCCCGTTCAGTTTGCAGAGGACTGCGCAAAGGCTGACGACAAGGCTGCCGCATTGAAGCCAGGTGAGGTTCTCCTCCTTGAGAATCTTCGTTACTACCCGGAGGAAGAAGGCAAACCTGTTGGCATCGATAAGGAAGATCCTGCTTATGAGGACGCAAAGAAAGCAATGAAGGCTTCACAGAAGGAATTTGCAAAGAAACTCGCTTCTTATGCTGATTGCTGGGTAATGGATGCTTTCGGTACAGCTCATCGTAAGCATGCTTCAACAGCTGTCATTGCTGATTTTTTTGCTCCAGAGGATCGCATGCTCGGTCTGTTGATGGAGAAAGAGGTTGCAGCCGTTGATGCTGTTCTCTCAAACATCAAGCGACCATTCATCGCTATAATGGGTGGCTCAAAGGTATCATCAAAGATTGGCATCATTGAAAACCTGTTAGGTAAGGTTGATAAGATCATACTGTGCGGTGGTATGACATACACATTTGCAAAGGCTCATGGTGGTGAGATTGGCAAGTCAATTGTTGAGCTCGATAAACTTGAAGTAGCACTTGGTGTTGAGGCGCTCGCAAAGAAAAACAATGTAGAGCTTGTCCTTGCTCCCGATGCAATATGTGCAGAAGAGTTCAGCAACGAAGCTCCTCAGACTGTTTGCCCTGCAAATGCAATTCCTGATAACCTTGAAGGTCTCGACGCAGGTCCTCAGGCTCAGAAACTCTTCGCAGAAGCTATAAAGGGTTGTAAGACAATTCTCTGGAATGGTCCTGCAGGCGTATTTGAGTTCGACAACTTCTGCGATGGTTCACGTGCCATCGGTAATGCTATTGCAGAGGCAACAGCAGAAGGAGCCTTCTCACTCATCGGCGGTGGTGATTCTGTGGCTTGTGTCAACAAGTTCGGATTGGCAGATAAGGTTTCATACATCTCTACTGGTGGTGGTGCTCTCCTTGAGGCTATCGAAGGTAAGATTCTCCCAGGTGTAGCTGCTGTTGAGTGTTAATCAAATTCCATTATTTAAGGGGTCAGAGTGAAAAATTCTCTGACCCTATTTTTATCATGCGAAAGATTATTATCTAAAGCATTTTATATTCCTAATTAACAAGTCTTACCAACCGGAAATATCCGCTGACCCAACATAAAGCCATACTGTTATGCGAATAATAAAAAAGACCAATAGATAATCTATTAGTCTGATTGTTTTTTTAGTGAAGAGGAGGAGACTCGAACTCCCACGTCACGATTGACACTACCCCCTCAAAGTAGCGCGTCTACCAATTCCGCCACCTCTCCAACTTATCAATATGCGATATGAGCGGAAAACGGGACTCGAACCCGCGACCCCAACCTTGGCAAGGTTGTGCTCTACCAACTGAGCTATTTCCGCAAATTTTCCCTATCGGTCAAACTTTTCTGTTTAACGGATGCAAAATTACAGTTTTTTACTGAAATAACCAAATATTTGCCGTATAAACATCATGATATTTACTTGAAAAAGGACAAAAGCGATATTAACCCAAATTGGTCAATATACCGCAGTACATTTTTATTGTCAAATATGGAAAGCGTCCCTATTACTTTTGCCCACATATATGGAATCTTTCTATCTTGATTACCTTGACATAGCCCGCTAAGCCCACGGAAACAAGGCAGCCAATCTGCTCTACAATCAGACGAAAGCAGTAAGGAATCTGTTGACCGATGTGGGATTAATCAATTCATTAGTAAATACGTTTCATTTCTGTATGGCACGACAACTCGAATATCATGCAGAATATAAAAAAGTCCCGGGGATAGGCTCCCGCGGGACTAGCTATTGATTGTATAAAATCCTCACGGACTCTTTGATTATCCTTACGGATTGCAATTATTCACCTACAACGATTACACAACGGTTATCATCGTTGTTAGCAAAGGGCTGAACGGTATCGCCGAATGACATGACTGTGATACGGTCAGCGCTTATGCCCTTAGCCTTGATTGCATCAGCAACCTTCACAGCACGCAGTTCAGCATAGTTTTTGTTCACACGTGCATTACCTGTGCCCTTATCAGCATAGCCTGAAACAGTGATAGACTTTGCTGGATATTCATTGCACCATGCTACGATCTTATCGATTGTAGAAGCATCCTTAAGATCGCTCTCGCGGATAGCATAGAAGAGAGTCTCCTTAATAGGCTCTTCCTTCTTTACAACTGGTTTTGGCTCTGGTTTTGGTTCTGGCTTTACTACAGGAGCAGGTACCGGAGCTGGGGCAGGCTCTTCCGTAACAGCATGGCATGGCTTACGCTTCTTGTGACCGAAGTTGAAAGCTACGCCGAGGAGTGTAGAAGAATACCACATGTGACGACCATCAGCAAGTTCATTACCACCGCAGAATGTACGAACGGTATTTGTGAAACGCTGCTCGAGAGAGAGTGACACATTCTTGCAGAGCTTTGCCTCAAGGATTGCACCTACACGAGTACTTGGCTGGAAGTGTGTACTTGAAGTATTTTGTGCATCAGACCATGAATAACCTGCACCTGCAAGAGCATATACGTTTACAGTATTGCGTGTTTTCTTTGAGAAGAGGTTAACAAGGTTGAGAGTAGCATCAATGCTGGTGTTGTACCACTTGAAGTTACGCTTATCACCAAGGCAGTTGTCCTTAGCTTTGTTCCATCCTTCTACACCAAGGCGTACACCAACGAGTGGATTAATCTGCCGACCAATGTTAAGACCTACTTGTGGTGCAAGATTATCGAATTCAAATGGGTGCATGATATTTACACCACCTTGAGCCTGAATATACCAGTAAGGTGACCAACAACCACCCATAGCACAGCACTTTCCCTGTGCATTTGCTGACATAACTGAAAGAACAGCTGTCAACGCGATTATCATAAATTTCTTCATAGTTGAATCTTTTCTTTTCTGTTATGAATTAGAATGTGAGCTTAGCAGTAAGCTGCATACGCCAGCGGCTATAGATGTCTGACCATGAACGCATGTCGTAGTCAGCAGAGCTCTGGAATGAATACTTACCCCTTTTAAATGTAAGAGGACTGTAGTAGTTGTAGCCACCCTGAGAGTTTGTAGCGCCCCACTTCTTGTTCAACATGTTTGTGAAGTTAAGAACATCAAGACCAATCTGTAGATAACGGATTTCCTTACCAATCTTGAAACCAAACTTATGGTCGAAATGGAGGTCAAGACGGTTTTCCCACTCTTCGTTATCAGCATTACGATCGAAGAACTCACCACGGTGTTTTGAAAGATACTTCTGATTAGCAAGCCATTCCTTGTATGTAGCAGCCTGCTTAGCATCGAAGAGCTTTGCAGCAACAAGTGCATCAATCTCTGCATCAGTGTGGATATACATAAGATCGTTGTAACCACCGTCACCATTTACATCACCATTTACAAATACTGAATAAGGAGAACCGGAATTACCTGTATAGATAAGACCGATAGTTGTCACATTATCGAATGTACGACCCACGCGCTTGTTCCACTTAATATGCTGGAAAGCAGATACTGTAACCTGATGAGGTACGTTGAAGTTAGACTTTGCAAGTTCTGGCTTGTTAGGGTTTCTATGAGTGTAGTTGTACTGCCAGTTAGAAGCAGCAGTAGAAGCAGTACCATTATTAATGGTCATTGACTTACCGTATGTGTAAGATGCCATCAGGTCAAGACCGAAGTTGAAATTCTTTTCTGCACGGATAGAAGCGCTGTAAGAATAGCCCTCTGATACGTTTTCAAGCATGTATACAGTTGCAGTTTTGCGCATTGTAGAGAACATTGGACGGTTGTCGCCTGTTTTCACACCATACTGTTCTGACCATGTCTTGCCTGTTTCTTCGATAGAAAGCTTCTTAACCATAATGTCGTTAAGAGTCTTTGAATAAATTCCCTCAAGTGTCCATTTGATTCCCCAAGGACCGATAATGTCTACGGCGAGGTCTGCACGAAGTTGCTGAGAGAAACGGAAATCTTTCTTAAAGACATTGATAGTCTGTGCCTGGAAAGCAGGAGCGCCATCAGCACCTACAGGGAGGTTTTCACCAACCTTTGAAGGATTGAGGATAAACTTAATGTTTCCAAGATTGTCTTTATCAGAGTTAGAGTCATAAGAAAGCTGAGCAATACCATTGTTAGAGAAGTTATTAGAAAGCCAAACGTAAGGAATACGACCGGTGAAGACACCTACACCACCACGAAGAACAAGATTGTTGTTACCGAGAATGTCGTAACGGAAACCGAGACGTGGTGAAAACATTGGCTTTACAGAGAGCTTCTGGTTTGTCTTTACATCATAGTTGTGTTCCTGTGCCCATTTATTGAACTGTTTATTCTCAAGAGGTGTGTCGAACATTATTGGTAAATCAGCACGAATACCAAGTGTAACATTCAAGCGATCAGTTATATCCCATTTGTCCTGAACATAGAAACCTAACTGTCCTGCTGCAAACTCCGGGATCCAACGAGTTGTGCCTACATTAGCCACAACACCCTGACCATAACGGAAACGCTTTAGCTTGAAGTTACGGAAATCATCAGGAGAGTCGAAGAAGTAAGAACCATAAAAGTCCTGGCAGAAAAGGTTACCAAACTTATAGAACTCATCATGTGTTCCTAAGGTAAGTGCATGATTGCCAAAGTTAAATGTGAAGTTGTCAGTAATTGTGTAAACGTCCTGATTAAGAGCATTTGCCATTGAAGAACGCTCATTACCAATGTTAAGAGTACCGTTACCCACATTTGATATAGAATGACAAACGGTATTGGTGCTACTATTGGAACGCTTGTCGCGAACTGATACCCAAGAAGCATGGAATTCGTTGTTCATATTCTTGCCAATGCGGCTGTTGAGCTCGAAAACCAATGAGTTTGTCTTTGAGATGAAATCATAAGCATAATCGTTGGTAACGAGAGAATATGCACCTGAAGTATTGTTGTTCTGCTTAGCATCAACCATGCTCCAACGAAGAGATGCGTGGTTACGGTCGTTGATATTCCAGTCTAACTTCAAGCCTACCTTATCAGAATATGAATATTCCTTTGGAGTACCAAGCACACCCTGATAGTTTATACCTTGCTTTGCAGCCATAGCCTTAACCTCGTTGAGAATAGCCTGAGCTTCAGTGAAGTCAACCTTTGACATACCGTTGTTTGTTGAATAAGCGTTATCAAACTCCTTGCTTGCACGCTCGTAGTTAGCGAAGAAGAAGAGCTTATCCTTAACGATAGGTCCACCAAGAGTAGCACCCCAAGTATAGTCTGTCATATCTCCGTAGTCAGAAGAATCTTTTCCATCATGTCTTACGTAACGGTCACCTACAAGATTACCGTTCTGGAAATAACTATATACACTTCCATGGAAATCGTTAGTACCTGACTTTGTAATTGCATTCACTGAGCCACCGGTGAAGCCTGACTGACGAACATCGAATGGAGCAATAGAGATCTGAAGCTGGTCGATTGTCTCCATAGAGAACGCCTGTGTACCAGCCTGACCACCATTTGTACCGTTTCTTGTCAAACCAAATACGTCGTTTGACATAGCACCGTCAATCTGAATTGCATTGTAACGGTTGTTAGAACCGGCGAAATACATTGCACCGCCTTCTGTAACCTTCACGAAAGGATTGATACGAGCAATATCAGCAACGCTATGGTTTATTGAAGGCAACTCACGAATACGATCGCCACTGATTGTTTCAGCAGCACCTGTACGTGAAGCGCTCAAACCTGCCATACCGATCACATTAACCTCACCGAGCATCTTAGCATCTTCATTGAGCCATACTGACAGAGAATAAGTCTCACCAAGACTAAGTGCAATGTTATTGAACTCCTTTGTCTGTGCACCAATGTAAGAAACTGTTACAGTGTAAGGACCACCAGCACGCATACCCTGAATTGAGTATCGTCCATCAGCGTTAGTTACGGCTGCGTACTTTGTACCTGATGGTACGTGTACTGCCTGCACTGTAGCACCGATGACTTCTTCACCTGTACCTTCAAGGGTAATTTTACCAGCAAGCGAAGAGGTAGTTACCTGAGACATTGCAGATGATACAATAAACAGCATCATAGCAATAAGCAAATGCAATTTTTTCTGCATAACTTTCATTTGAAATTTAAATTAATAATATTGGGTTGCCCCAGAATTTATAAATAGTTTATTTTTTCTTATATATCTAAATTCACGCTTTGCATCTAAAAACGCTGCAAATTTAACACTATTTTATCAAGTGACGAAATTATAAAAGGAATTTAACTAAATAATTATATATTATTGATGTATATCGCGCAAAAAGTATATTTGCATAAACATAACCAATCGGGCGTTGAAACTTTATTTACGTTTTGACAACTGAGCCATGGTCACAGCCATTAGTCCTGCTGTTTCCGTTCGGAGGCGGAAATTACCGAGTGTGACGCTCTCATAACCATTCTGCAAAGCAAAACGTACCTCGTCTATGGAAAAATCTCCTTCCGGACCTACAAGAATTGTTATATCATCATCCTTATCCATATCATTAAGTAAGTGAAAAAGGTCTGACTTTTCTATCTCATCATAACAATGGCATATGAATTTTCGTCCTTGTCGGTTCTGGCTTACAAATTGATTAAAGTCATGCAATTCATTGACTGTCGGCATGAAAGGCTTACGACTCTGTTTCACTGCTGACACAATAATCTTCTCTATACGGTCTGTTCGCAGCTGTTTACGTTCAGAGAACTTACAGTGAAGGAATGACAGTTCATCCCATCCTATCTCTGAGCATTTCTCTGCAATCCATTCAATACGATCGATATTTTTTGTTGGTGCTATTGCAAGGTGTATTCTGCCACTCCATGCCTTAGCTTGAGGCAGAGTTTCTGTTATTTCATACAGACAGCGTTTCTGTGTGACAAGAGTAAGAACAGCACGATAGAATTGCCCTACTCCATCCATAAGAAAGACTTCATCACCTGCTTCCAATCGCAATACACGTGTAGCGTGCTGACCTTCTTCATTAGGAAGCTCATTATGTGCAGAGGCATCAGGAACAAAAAAATATCTTACTTCTTTCATATTGTATTATTAAGCATAAAGGACTGATATCGTGAGACATCAGCCCTTTATGTCTTAGGATTTCTTTGGGCGGAAAATGAGTGTAAAAAGTATCAGCACAACTAATGCGTAGGATGCAAATATGAACCAACTCGTACGCCAACCGGCAAGATTAGCAATGGCGTTGGCGTCAGGTCCCATGTCAACATTTGCATTAACTATAACCTGGGCAACAAGCGTTCCAATAGTAGCACCAATACCGTTTGTCATTATCATAAACAAGCCCTGAGCAGAAGAACGTATACCTGCATCGGTATTCTTATCAACGAAAAGTGCACCTGAGATATTGAAAAAATCAAATGCTACACCATAGACTATACATGACAGTACGAACATCCATACACCGGCGCCGGGATTTCCAAGTCCGAAAAATCCAAAGCGTAAGACCCATGCTGCCATAGCAATCATCATAACTCTCTTAATACCAAAACGACTGAGGAAATAAGGAATGAGAAGAATACAGCATGTTTCGCTGATTTGACTCAATGAGATGAGTATATTAGCATGTTGAGCACCGAAAGTGTCGGCATACTCAGCAATATCACGGAATGAAGTGATGAAGGTATTGGCATATCCATTTGTAATTTGTAAACTCACACCCAAAAGCATTGAGAAAATAAAGAACACTGCCATCTTATAATCCTTGAAAAGCTTAAAGGCATCAAGTCCCATCGCCTGAACAAACGATTGCTTGCCCTTATCCTTATTATTTACAGGACAACCAGGAAGGAACTGACTATATATTCCAAGAACTATACCAAGTACACCGGACACAATGAACTGATTGCTTGTCAACTGAAAACCTGCAAGATCGACAATCCACATGGTGCAGATAAAACCAATAGTACCAAAAACACGGATTGGAGGGAAATCTTTAATGGTATCAAGTCCTGCTTTAGTCAAGGCATTAAAGGCAACACTGTTTGAAAGCGCCAGTGTTGGCATATAGAATGCAACACTTACTGTGTATAAGGAAAAAAGCACAGCAATATTTGGCTCGGCTGTCATGCCGTATAATCCTGCAGTTCCCATTAAAAGACCTGCGATGATATGACAAATACCAAGAAGACGTTGTGCTGGAATCCAACGATCGGCAACAATACCCATTATGCCAGGCATAAAAAGAGACACAACACCTTGGATGGCATAGAACCAACCTATAATAGAACCAAAACCAGCACCTGCAAGATAGGCGCCCATTGAAGTTAGATAAGCACCCCATACTGCGAACTCAAGAAAGTTCATTAGTATGAGTTTGACCTTTGTATTCATAATAGTTTAATAGTAAAAAAATTGCGCTGCAAAGGTAATCTTTTTTTCGCAAACAAGAGAAATAATATAAGGT
>CAJPPF010000093.1 GCA_905372445.1 uncultured Prevotella sp.
AAAGTTCGCTTTAGAAATTTACGAAATCGAAACCGAAAGATATGCGAAAATCTAATTTCGATTCATAATAGCGGAAGTAAAAACGGAAAAGCAATAGTAGGAATAGATGTGGCTGCAAGTGAGTTTGATACTCCTCCAGAAGTATATGCACCGATATTCAAAAAACTAAGAGAAAATGGGTTTATACATTTCACATACCATGCCGGTGAAGATTTCTACCATCTACTCGGTGGATTACGTGCTGTATATGAAGCAATAATATTCTTAGACCTTCAAAGAGGAGATAGAATAGGACATGCAACTGCAGCTGGAATTGACCCCGAAATCTGGTATAAAAATGTAGGAGATAAAATCATGGTACAAAGAGGAGCATACTTAGATGATTTACTCTTTGTATATTATCTATCAAACTTTGAGGAGGGTAAAGCTCTGCGCCCATTGATGCCACGGTTAAATTTGCGTATAATAGATATAGCAAGTTCAATATATCCAGATATTAAGTTTCACACAAAAGACTTAATTAATGCTTGGATGAAAAGACAAGAGGATATTATAGAAATTTATGATAAAGGAGAACTTTCCAAATATCCATTATTAGAACAATATCATGATAAGGAATGTATAGAAAGATATGAAAAGCAAATCATAATTGACACTTATGAGATACTTGACAGAACAGCTATAAAAGAAGTTCAATTAGCAATCCTGCAATTAATGCACAAAAAAGAAATTGTCATAGAAACGCTGCCAACAAGCAACATATATATAGGAAACCACCACAGCTATACGACCTACCATCTAGTAAACTGGATTAAATGGGCAAAAGAAGAAAATCCAATTCCACCTATAGTACTTGGAACTGATGATGCAGGAATTTTTGCAACAAACATTTATAATGAATATTGCCATATCTATACATTATTAGTTCACGAGTACAACTTCTCTACGAACGAAGCACTCGAAATAATTAAAAGAATAAACTATAACGCAAATATTTATAGTTTCAAATGACGAGACTATCTAACAACTTTCCTCCTCTAAAATAAGCTGAAATTAAAAACTCCCGATACCTTAAGTACCGGGAGTTTTTATTATAGAGAAAAATCTATTCGGATTATTCAGCCTTTGCTTCTTCAGCTGCATTCTCCTTAGTTTCAGAAGACTCTGCGACAGGTGCTTCTGCAACAGGAGCGTCAGCTTTCTTTGCAGAGCGACGGCTACGACGGGTCTTCTTGGCTTCGGCCTTTGGAGTCTTGGCCATATTCTCGTCATAGTCGACCAGCTCGATGAATGCAATCTGGGCAGCGTCACCCTGACGGGTACCGAGCTTGATGACACGTGTATAACCGCCCGGACGGTCAGCTACCTTGACAGAAATCTCCTTGAAGAGTTCGGTAACAGCCTCCTTGTTCTGAAGATAACGGAATACAACACGGCGTGAATTGGTTGTATCGTTCTTGGAACGTGTGATCAGCGGCTCTACATACTTCTTCAGAGCCTTTGCCTTGGCGAGGGTCGTAGTGATTCTTTTGTGCTGGATCAGCGCAACTGCAAGGTTTGCAAGCAGTGCTGCGCGGTGGTCAGCAGTACGACCCAGATGGTTGAATTTCTTATTATGTCTCATTTTGTTTTTTACCTGTTGTGGACAAAGCCGTCAACTCGTCAACTTGTCAACTACTCTTTATCCAGTTTATACTTTGTAATGTCGGTTCCAAACGACAGATTCAGACTCTCGAGCAAATCATCAAGCTCTGAGAGCGATTTCTTACCAAAGTTACGGAACTTCAGGAGATCCGTCTTATTGTACTGTACGAGGTCGCCCAGCGTCTCCACGTCAGCAGCCTTGAGGCAGTTGAGCGCGCGGACACTCAGGTTGAGACTGGCATCAGTCAGCTTCGTCTTCAGGAGCTGGCGCATATGCAGCACCTCCTCATCAAACTCCTGGTTGCCCTCCTGATCCGGATTCTCAAGCGTAATCTTCTCGTCAGAGAACAACATGAAGTGATAAATAAGGATTTTAGCCGCCTCTTTCAGTGCGTCCTTCGGGTGGATGGAACCATCAGTCGTAACTTCAACAACCAGTTTGTCATAGTCGGTCTTCTGTTCGACACGATATGGCTCAACGGCATATTTCACGTTACGGATCGGGGTATAGATGGAATCGATTGGAAGTACGTTTACATCAGTGCAGAACTCACGGTTTTCCTCAGCAGGGACATAGCCACGCCCCTTGTTGATGGTCAGATCAATCTGCATAGAAGCCTTGGAGTCTAAATGACAAATCACCAAATCAGGGTTTAACACTTCAAATCCAGTCAGGTACTTACCGATATCACCTGCTTTGAATTCGGTGGAATTCTCTACGGTGATACTAACTTTCTCATTCTCGAATTCTTCTACTACTTGCTTGAATCGAACTTGCTTGAGATTCAAGATGATGTTGGTAACATCTTCCTTCACACCGGGGACTGAAGAGAACTCGTGCTCTACACCAGCGATACGGATGGTGTTGATAGCAAAACCCTCCAGCGATGAAAGGAGAATGCGGCGAAGAGCGTTACCGATGGTAACACCGAAGCCAGGCTCAAGCGGACGGAATTCGAACTTGCCGAAATGGTCATTGGCCTCCAGCATCACTACTTTATCAGGTTTTTGAAATGCTAATATCGCCATTAATTTAATGAATTTTATTATTTAGAGTACAACTCAACGATTAACTGCTCCTTAATGTTCTCAGGAATGTCAGCACGGTCGGGACGATGAAGGAACTTACCGCACTTGGCATTTTCATCCCACTCAAGCCATGGATACTTGCTGTGGTTGAAGCCAGCCAAAGCTGCCTCTATGACCTCAAGCGACTTAGCCTTCTCACGGACACCGACAACATCACCTGCTTTTACCTGATAAGAAGCAATACCTACGACATTACCGTTAACAACAATGTGTTTGTGGCTGACGAGCTGGCGAGCTGCCGCACGGGTAGGTGCAATACCGAGACGGAACACTACGTTGTCCAGACGGCTCTCAAGACTCTGGAGGAGAACCTCACCTGTAATACCGTCTGCCTTGGCAGCCTTGTCGAACAGGTTGCGGAACTGACGCTCCAAAACGCCATAAGTGTACTTCGCTTTCTGCTTCTCCGCAAGCTGAGCACCATACTCAGACACCTTACGGCGGCGGTTGTTGCCATGCTGGCCCGGAGGGAAGTTCTTTTTAGCTAATACCTTATCTGCGCCGAATATCGGCTCACCGAAGCGGCGTGCGATTCGTGATTTTGGACCTATGTATCTTGCCATAATTAATATGAATTCTTTTATTAGTTATAAGATGTGATTATACACGACGACGCTTTGGAGGGCGGCAGCCGTTATGTGGCAACGGAGTAACATCAACGATTTCTGTTACCTGAATGCCTGCTGCGTTCACCGCACGGATAGCACTCTCACGACCGTTACCCGGACCTTTGACAAATGCCTTTACCTTGCGAAGACCGAGGTCGTAAGCGACCTTAGAACAATCCTCTGCTGCCATCTGTGCAGCATAAGGCGTGTTCTTCTTTGATCCGCGGAATCCCATCTTACCAGCTGAAGACCAAGAGATGACCTGACCCTCGTTGTTAGCCAAAGATACAATAATATTATTGAATGAACTGTGCACATGAAGCTGTCCCAGCGCATCAACCCTTACATTTCTCTTTTTAGATGTTGCTGATTTCTTTGCCATAATTAATTTCCTCCTTAGAATTACTTAGTAGCCTTCTTCTTATTAGCAACAGTCTTCTTCTTTCCCTTACGGGTACGAGCATTGTTCTTAGTACTCTGACCGCGAACAGGAAGACCATTACGATGTCTTACACCACGATAGCAACCTATATCCATGAGGCGCTTGATGTTCATCTGGATCTCTGAACGGAGATCACCTTCTACCTTGAATTCAGCACCGATAATTTCACGGATCTTGGCTGCCTGGTCGTCAGACCACTCGCTGACCTTCAGGTCACGGTTGATACCAGCCTTGTCCAATATCTTTGCTGAACTACTTCGACCGATACCATAGATATAGGTCAATGCGATTTCGCCACGCTTGTTCTGGGGCAAATCTACTCCAACAATTCTTATTGCCATTGTTTGATAATTGATTAAATAAATGTCTTTTTTCGCCAAAAAGCATACAAAGGTAAGCATTAATTGCGAGACAGCTTATCCTTTTCGCTTTTTTAACTTAGCCCTGACGCATTTTGAACTTAGGGTTCTTCTTGTTGATAACGAACAGACGTCCTTTGCGACGAACAATCTTGCAGTCGGCTGTACGCTTCTTTAATGATGCTCTTGTCTTCATATCTCTATGTTGTTTATTTATATCTGAAAACGATTCGACCTTTTGTCAAGTCATAAGGACTCATCTCGACCTTCACTTTGTCACCAGGAAGAATCTTGATGTAGTGCATTCTCATTTTTCCGGAAATGTGAGCGGTGATATCAACACCATTCTCCAGCTCCACGCGGAACATCGCATTTGACAGTGCCTCAAGGATTGTTCCGTCCTGCTCTATTGCAGTTTGCTTTGCCATATTCTAATCTAAAAATTTTGTCTTTCCAAATGTTCTATTTCCTCAAAAGAAGATAAGATGTCTGCCTTTCCGGCTCTGACGGCAATCGTATGCTCGAAGTGGGCCGCAGGAAGGCGGTCACGTGTGACAATACTCCAACGGTCCGGCAACATGGCGATTTCACGGCTGCCCATCGTCACCATAGGTTCGATTGCAATGCACATCCCTGCTTTAAGCAATGTACCGGTACCCCGTCTGCCATAATTGGGGACAGGGGGATCCTCGTGCATCTCACGACCGATTCCATGCCCCGTCAACTCACGAACAATACCATAGCCACGTTCCTGACAATAATCCTGAACAGCCTGTCCGATGTCTCCTACATGGTGACCCGCCTGCGCAACCTCAATGCCTTTGTAGAGAGACTCCTTTGTCGTCCGAAGCAATTCCCGTACTTCTTCACTGACTTCTCCCACACAGAAAGTATAACAACTGTCACCATTGAAACCTTTGAGTAATGTCCCGCAATCGACAGAGATAATATCTCCGTCCTTCAGGACCACATCATCAGTCGGGATGCCGTGTACCACGACATCATTGACAGATGTGCAGATGCTGCCGGGGAAAGGAGGCCCGTATGGACTGGGGAAATCCTTGAATGTGGGTACAGCCCCATTGTCACGGATAAACTCTTCGGCAATGCTGTCCAGCTGCAACGTCGTTACACCGGGCTTCACATGGCGGCCGACCTCGGCCAGCGTCTTACCGACCAGCAGGTTCGCCTCACGCATGAGTTCGATTTCATCTTCTGTCTTCAGAAATATATTCATTCCTCAAGATAAAGACTTAATAGGCAGCAACACCACCGTTCCCGCGTGTATGACCGGAATTAAGAAGTCCATCATAGTGGCGCATCATCAAATGCGACTCAATCTGCTGGAGCGTATCAATCACGACACCGACAAGAATCAGCAATGACGTACCACCGAAGAACTGACCAAAAGCATCCTGAACATTCAGGAGACCAGCCAATGCCGGCATGACGGCGATAAAAGCGATGAACAAAGAACCGGGCCCCGTGATACGGGTCATAACAGTATCGATGTAATCAGCGGTGTCCTTTCCAGGCTTGACACCAGGAATAAAACCGTTGTTCCGCTTCATATCCTCAGCCATCTGAGTCGGATTAAGTGTAATAGCCGTGTAGAAATAAGTAAATACTACAATAAGAAGCACATAGACACAGTTATACGCCAGACTCTTTGTATTCATAAGAGACTGGAGAACAGAGCTGGTATTATCAGTTGAATACTGAACGATGGCCAACGGAATGAACATCAATGCCTGAGCAAAGATAATCGGCATCACATTAGCTGCAAACAGCTTCAAAGGAATATACTGACGTGCTCCGCCATACTGCTTGTTTCCAACCACACGCTTTGCATACTGGACGGGGACTTTGCGAGTACCTTGTACGAGAAGGATAGATGCACATACGACAGCATAAAGGATGATGATCTCAACGATAAACATGACGAGACCGCCACTCGTAATGGCCGTAAAACGGCTGCTTACTTCCTGAATGAAAGCCTGTGGCAGACGCGCAATGATACCGATCATAATGATCAGGGAGATACCATTGCCGACACCCTTGTCCGTTATGCGCTCACCAAGCCAGAGAATGAACATCGATCCTGCCGCCAGAATAATGGTTGCAGGAATCATGAAAGTAGTCCAGCTGACACCTGTTGCCAGTGCGCCGGCTGCCTGCATCTTCAAGTTCATCAGGTAAGACGGTGCCTGAAACAGTAGGATCACTACTGTCAGGACACGCGTATACCAATTGATTTTCTTATGGCCGCTCTCGCCTTCACGCTGCATCTTCTGGAAATAAGGAACAGCGACAGCAAGAAGCTGCATAACGATAGAAGCTGAGATGTATGGCATGATTCCTAATGCGAAGATGGACGCATGGGAAAATGCACCACCGGAGAACATGTCCAGAAGCGACATTAGGCCGCCTGCGGTCTGTGACTGCAATTTTTCCAAAAGGGCCGGGTTGATGCCGGGAAGCACAACAAACGACCCAAAACGGTAAATAGCCGTGAACAGAATGGTGATGAGGAGTCGCTGGCGCAAGTCCTCAACCTTCCAACAGTTCTTCAGTGTCTCAATAAACTTTTTCATTAACTTAGATTATAGTTGTGTTACCACCTACTGCCTTAATAGCTTCTTCGGCAGACTTAGAGAAAGCATTGGCTGAAACTTCCAGCTTCGCTTTCAGTTCACCGTTACCGAGAACCTTTACAAGTTTCTTACCGCTGGTAAGACCCGCAGCCTTCAACTCCTCGATTCCGATTTTGGTGAGGTTATTCTTCTCGGCAAGTGCCTGAAGAGTCGAGAGATTTACTGCGAAATACTCCTTGTGGTTGATGTTCTTGAAGCCTGCCTTCGGAACACGACGCTGGAGAGGCATCTGACCACCTTCGAAGCCAATCTTTCTCTTGTAACCAGAGCGTGACTTTGCACCCTTATGACCACGGGTAGAAGTACCACCGAGTCCGGAACCCGGACCACGACCGATACGACGACGTGAATGTGTAGAGCCAGCAGCTGGTTTCAAATTATTTAATTTCATAATTACTGTTTCCTGTTAAAAAGATTAATTAATCAATTACTGATACCAGATGATGTACCTTACGGATCATTCCGCGGCAGCTTGGAGTATCCTCTACTTCAACAACCTGAGAAATCTTATGAAGCCCCAGTGCAAGCAAAGTGCTCTTCTGGTCTTTGGGAGCACCGATACGGCTCTTAATCTGCTTAATCTTAATTTTTGCCATAATTTAATTTCTCCGAAATTTAACCGTTAAATACCTTGTCCATACTGATACCACGCTCACCAGCCACTGTATACGCATCACGCATGGAAGAGAGTGCAGCGATGGTTGCCTTCACGAGGTTATGGGGGTTGGAAGAACCCTTCGACTTAGCAATTACGTCAGAGACACCTGCGCTCTCGAGAACGGCACGCATAGCACCACCGGCCTTCAGACCGGTACCGGCAGCAGCCGGCTTGAGGAGAACATGAGCGCCGCTGAAGCGAGCCTCTGCCTCATGGGGCACAGTACCTTTCAACACCGGGACCTTGACGAGGTTCTTCTTTGCAGCGTCAGTACCTTTCTGGATAGCAGCGGTAACTTCACCAGCCTTGCCAAGTCCCCAGCCAATAACGCCCTTACCGTCACCTACAACGACGATAGCTGCGAATGTGAAAGTACGACCACCCTTTGTAACCTTGGTTACACGGTTGATAGCAACCAGACGGTCTTTCAGTTCTACATCACTATTTACTTTTACTCTATTCATTGCCATAATCGTTTAGAATTTAAGTCCTCCCTCACGAGCAGCGTCGGCCAGAGCCTGTACGCGGCCATGATAGAGATAACCGTTACGGTCGAAAACAACCTGCTCAACACCAGCAGCCTTAGCATGCTCTGCAACGAGTGCACCGACCTTCTTGGCCTGATCAATCTTGGCCATCTTCTCAAGGCCGAGAGAAGAAGCAGAAGCAAGGGTCGTACCGGTCAGATCGTTAATAACCTGTGCATAAATCTGCTTGTTACTGCGGAAGACGCTCAGACGCGGACGCTCGGCAGTACCGTTCACACTCTTACGAATGCGGAACTTTATCTTAATTCTTCTTTGTTCTTTCTTTGTTGTCATAATCGTAATGATGTATTAAAGTTACTTAGCTGCAGCCGTCTTACCAGACTTTCTGCGAATAACCTCACCCTGGAACAGGATACCCTTACCCTTGTAAGGCTCAGGCTTACGGAAAGAACGGATCTTTGCACAGATGAGACCGAGGAGCTGCTTGTCAGCTGATTCGAGAGTGATAATCGGGTTCTGGTTACGCTCGCTCTTCGTCTCCACCTTCACCTCGGAAGGCAGCTGGAGGAAAATCGGATGCGTATAGCCGAGTGAGAACTCCACCAGATTGCCCTGGTTTGAGACACGGTAACCGACACCGACAAGCTCCATTGTCTTCTTGTACCCCTCGCTGACGCCAACGACCATGTTGTTGACGAGTGAACGGTAGAGACCGTGGAAAGCCTGCTTCTGCTTGTAGT
>CAJPPF010000094.1 GCA_905372445.1 uncultured Prevotella sp.
ATATTTATAGTGAGATTAATCAAGAGGCTCCGTATCTATCAGCTCTACATTGCCGTTTACAGGGTTTAGACGTACAGTTGTAAGAATCTTTCTTCCGAAAAGATTGCTTGAAAGATATTCCAGACGACCGTACTGCGCCACATAGCACTCGAATGCCTTTATAGGGTTGTTGCCTTCGAGAATCGTTGCCTTAACCTTGCCTGGCATGTTTACTGCAATGCTTGGTTCTTCTTTTCCGCGTTTGACATTTGCATCAATTTTAATTTCAGGAATAATGTTCAGGTCGTCTATCACAATATAATAAGGTGAGCCTGCAAGGTCGTCAGCATCCACAAGCCCGAGTTTCTTCGACAAGCGGAACAGTATTTGCTTGGCTTCACCCTCCTTCTCAGGGACAAAACGTATTTCCTGTTGTATAGTATCCTTTACCGTGACGCCCTCGAATGTCTGAAGAAGTATTTGCTCCTGACGATTCAGATTCTCAAGCATTATACTCAACTGCTCGCCATCCTTGGGCATATACTCTGCTTCGCCGCGAGAGAGTTCGCTACGTGAAGAGCGTATGTCGTATATCTCACGGGCGGTGAGCTCAGCCATCTTTGCCGTTGAGCCTGCCGTGAGTATCTCCTCGCTCATGAAGTCATGAGGATTAACGGCTTTTGCCTTAGGCGCAGGTTTAAACGCGTCAGGAACAGATATCGGATGCCCTGTGGTATTGATTGCCATAAGTACACCGTTGCGGTCGCGCTGAACATTCAGAACGGTATGTTTCTTGTCGATAGGGATAAAGAAGGCTTTAGCAGAGTCAGGTATCGCGGTCATATACATATTGATGCCTATAATACTATATTCCGTACTTGCTTCTGTTCTTGGACTCTTCTTAAGAAAACGCTCCGAGTAGATTGCATATTCGCCAGGCGAATAGCTGGTTTTCTCAATAAGAATCTGAAATCTCATCTCGGTCTTCGGCAGATAGTATGGCGTACCTTCCGCTTGTGCCATTGCTACCGCACCAAGCATTGTCATTGCAAATAAAGTCAGTAATTGCTTCTTCATATTTGTTATTTTGTTTTTCTTTTATTGATTCTCTAAAGCGAGGAACGCTTTTGGCAGATGCTTGATTATATCAGATGCTATAAGGCTCTCTTCACCTGTCTCCGTTGCTGCCTTGTCGCCCGCCAGACCGTGGATATACATTCCTAATACGCAGGCGTTACGTCGTGTATATCCTCTTGCCAACAAACCGGTTATGATGCCTGTCAGCACATCTCCTGCCCCGGCTGTAGCCATGCCGGCGTTGCCTGTAGGGTTTATGATTACCTCACCGTCGGGAGTACACAGTGCGGTGTAGTGTCCCTTCATGACAATGTAGGCTCCTATCCGTTGCGCCATATCCTGTGCTTTCGCCAGACGGTCATAGCTTCCGTTTGAGGTGTTGCCCATCAGACGGTCGAATTCTGCTGGATGTGGGGTAATGATAAGTTCACGGGGAAGCTGACCTAACCATGTGCGGTGGTCGGCAAGAATATTCAATGCGTCGGCATCCAAGACTATCGGACACTGCGCCTTGCGAATCTGAGTCATCAGCGCAATGGCTGTTTCCTCATTGCGTCCAATGCCAGGACCGAAGGCTACAGCCTCGTAGTCGTCGGTATTGACGGCTTCGGCAATATATTCTTCCTCACGGTCTTGCTGTATTATAACCTCAGGAACACTTATCTGAAGAATTGTATTGTTGCAATATGGCGTATGTATGGTGGTCTTCCCTGCTCCAGTACGCATGCAGGCTCTTGCTGCAAGTACAGCCGCTCCTGCCATACCTCTCGAACCTGCGAACAGCAAAGCGTGGCCCATTGTGCCTTTGTGGGCAAAAACAGAGCGTCGGCGCATTAAATTCTTCACATCAGACTCTTCAAGCAGATAGTATTGTGTGAGAGTTCTGTTGGCAAACTCCTCAGACAGGTTAATGTCCAACACTTCTATATCGCCGAGAAACGGCTCGTTGTCTGCAAGATACATTGCGAGCTTCTTCTGCTGCAGGGTTAGCGTAACATCTGCACGAATGATATTCTGGCGGATATTCTCAGTGTTATCCTCAGTCATTAGTCCTGACGGCATATCAATGCTTACAATCGTTGCCTGTGAGGAATTGATATACTTAACTACAGCTGCGAAGCCTCCTGAAAGCGGTTTTTTCAGTCCGGAGCCAAACAAACCGTCCACTACTATGGTGTGCTCGCCGAGCTGCGGAGGTTCGAAATTAAGTGTCACCTCTACGAACTTCTTCACATGCTTTGTCTCATGAAGCCTGCGCATATTACGCTGGCATTCATCGGAAAGCTTGTTAGATGTGTTGAAAAGATATGTCTCAACGCTGTATCCGTGTTCAGTAAGCATACGTGCCACAGCAAGTGCATCGCCTCCGTTGTTTCCCGGTCCGGCAAAAATGACAAAAGGATGAGACGCGTCCCAACGGTTCTTTATGGCATCTGTCAAAGCCTTAGCTGCGCGCTCCATCAAATCTATGGGGCGAATAGGCTCGTGCTCCATTGTGTATGTGTCCCACTCGTGTATTTGTTTTCCTGTGAAAATCTTCATTATTTGAGAGCGTTAAGAGAATAACACATTGTTCTTCACATGCAAAAATACAAAATAATTGTCTATCAGTGTAGGGAAATCGCTATTTTTTTAGTAATTTTGCCCTAAAATATTCCTTGACCATATGAATAAGGTGAAAATTAAAGACAAGACCTTTGAGATAATGATGCCGGAAGCCGTCATTCTTGCAGAGATTGATAAGGTCGCCAAACGTATAAATGAGGACATGAAGGATAAGAACCCTATATTCCTCGCAGTGCTTAATGGTTCATTCATGTTTGCTTCCGATTTGATGAAACGAGTGACTATTCCTTGTGAGATCAGCTTCGTGAAGCTGGCATCATATCAGGGCACCACATCTTCAGGAAAGGTGAAGGAGGTGATTGGTATCAATGAGGACCTGTCAGGACGAACGGTGATAATAGTGGAAGACATCATCGAGAGTGGTCTTACTATTAAGCAGATGAAAGAGAGCCTTGGCACACGTAATCCTGCTGAGGTGCATATCTGTTCGTTGTTCGTCAAGCCTGACAGACTGCAGATACCTGTGGATATCGACTATGGGGTAATTAACATTGGCAACAAATTCATTCTCGGATATGGCCTTGACTACGATCAGCAAGGACGTAATCTCAGAGATCTTTATGTCCTCTCTGAGGAATAGTGACGTCAGTATAGCCACGTTACATTTGCTCATTATTAATTAGTGAATAAATACTACCGGCAATGGTGGTATAAACAACAAAATAAAAGCGATGAAGAATATTATTATTTTCGGTGCTCCCGGTTCAGGTAAGGGTACCTACAGTGATGCTATCTTAAAGAAGTACAATATGGGGCATATCTCTACAGGCGATGTGCTTCGCGGTGAAATCAAGAACGGAACAGAGCTTGGCAAGATTGCTAAGGGTTATATAGACAACGGTCAGCTTATCCCTGATGAGCTGATGATCGACATACTCGCTTCTAATTACGACCGCTTCCCTGCTGGTCAAGGCGTTATATTCGATGGTTTCCCACGTACCATTCCTCAGGCAGAGGCACTTAAGAAGATGCTTTCAGAGCGCGGAGATGACATGGGCGTTATGATTGAACTTGTCGTTGAAGAGGAAGAACTCATGCGTCGTCTTCTTAACCGTGCCATTGAGCAGGGGCGTGCCGATGACAACGAAGTGACAATAAAGAAGCGTTTCGATGTCTACCAGAACCAGACCCTACCTCTTTCAGAGTGGTTCGAGAAAGAAGGTATCCGCACTGTCTTCCGTTGGATTGACCTCCCTGAGAAGGACGACATGGCAAATGCCATCTTCGAATTCATTGATAAGGTGAATGCATAACAAAGTCTAAATACAACATACAAGTAATGCCGGAAAGCAATTTCATCGACTATGTGAAGATTCTATGCCGCTCAGGAAAGGGTGGTAAGGGAAGTATGCACCTTCGTCACGTGAAGTATCAGCCTAATGGAGGTCCTGATGGTGGCGATGGCGGTAAAGGTGGCAGCATCTATCTGCGTGCAAACCACAACTACTGGACCTTGCTCCATCTGAAGTATCAGCGTCATATCTTCGCTGAACACGGTGGAAATGGTGGTCGTGACAAATGCCATGGCACTGACGGAAAGGATATTTATATTGATGTCCCGCCGGGTACTGTGGCTTACGATGCAGAGACGGGCAAGTTCGTCTGCGACGTTCGCGACGACGGTCAGTGTGTGATGCTGCTCAAAGGAGGTAGAGGCGGACTGGGAAATTTCCAGTTCCGTACATCAACCAATCAGGCTCCACGCTATGCCCAACCGGGCGAACCAATGCAGGAGATGACTATTATCCTGGAGTTAAAGCTTCTGGCTGATGTTGGTCTTGTGGGCTTTCCTAACGCAGGAAAGTCTACTCTTCTAAGCAGTGTTTCCAATGCTCGTCCTAAGATAGCTAACTATCCATTTACAACAATGGAACCTTCATTGGGTATTGTCGGCTATCGTGATGAACAATCATTCGTAATGGCAGACATACCTGGCATCATTGAAGGTGCTTCAGAGGGCAAAGGACTGGGATTGCGATTCCTCCGTCATATTGAACGCAATTCCCTGCTACTGTTCATGGTGCCTGGTGACACCGACGATATCAAACACGAATATGAAATACTGCTTAACGAACTAAGACGGTTCAACCCTGATATGCTCGATAAGCACCGTGTCCTCGCAGTGACGAAATGCGACCTTCTTGATGAGGAGCTCGTTGAGATGCTCCGCGAGACACTGCCCGATGATCTGCCTTGTGTGTTTATCTCAAGTGTTACGGGAAAGGGTCTTGAGGAACTGAAGGATGTATTATGGACAGAACTCAACAAGGAGAGCAACAAGATGCAGGGCGCTATCGACGAGCAACTTCTTGTACACAAGGATAAGGACATATCGCGTTTTGCCAAGGAAATGGCTGACGAGGGAGAGGACGAGATAATCTTTATCGAAGAAGCAGATATCGAAGACCTCGATGATATAGAGTATGTCGACGACATAGAGGCTATTGATGAGTAATACACTCGAATATACACAATTCGGTCCGGCGGTGCGTGCGTTTACCACACGCCGCACCCTTGGTCGCAATCGTGAGCGTCTCGCAGAAATGCTTTCCATCGAACCGGAGCGTGTCATCATTCCTCATCAGACACATCATGATAAGACGAAGATCATATCACCTAATGTTATTGTCATGAGTACTGCCGATAGGAAGGATTATCTGGAGGGCGTTGATGCAGTGATAACCGATATCCCAGGCATACTAATCGGTGTAAGTACAGCCGACTGCATACCGGTGCTTCTCTACGACGAGGCACATAAAGCAGTAGCCGCCATACACGCCGGATGGCGAGGAACGGTGGCACGTATAGTACAAAAGACCCTACGTCTGATGTCAGACACCTACTCCACTGTGCCGTCAAATGTCAAAGCTGTTATTGGTCCGGGCATAAGTCTGAAGAATTTTGAAGTCGGCGACGAAGTATATACAGCCTTTGCCGAGGAAGGGTTCCCCATGGAGCGCATATCGCGGCTGTACAAGAAATGGCATATCGACCTGCCGCTGTGTAACAAGCTCCTCTTAGTCGAAGCAGGCATTAAACCTGAGAATGTTCATATAGAACAGATATGCACTTATGATAATAACGACCAGTTCTTCTCCGCTCGCATGGAGCAGAAAGGAAAAGAGAAATGTGGCAGGAACTTCAATGCCATTATGATAAATGATGATAATGACTATAACCAGAATCAAAACATTACTGTTGCTGCTCATCGTGACGATGACAGTATGGGCAGACAATAACAACTTCACTGCGGCAGAACGTCAGCAGGTGAGCATTGCTACTCCGGGGCTTTTCGAACGTAGCGATGCTTTCGAGATTAACCTTACGGACTATACCTCAACGACCTATTCCTTCCCACTTCCTGTGGGCAAGGCTATGATAGCAAAGAACAACTCCTCTCTGGAGATAACAACAAAGAAAGGCGATGCCGTGAAAGCGATGTTCGAGGGCAATGTGCGTCTATCTTATAAACATCCTGAATTTGGAAATATCATTGTCGTGCGTCACGACAACGGTCTTGAGACTGTCTATGGCGATAATGCGCAGAACCTCGTGAAAGTAGGCGACCATGTCAAAGCCGGTCAGACCATTGCCATTGTGGGTGGAATGGGGCAAGACTCCTATTGTCTTTTCTCTATCATGGTTAACGGGCGTCGCATCAATCCAGAGACCATTCTCGAACTCAACAGTCACAAACTGCGTCCTTTGACACTGAAAGTCCGTAAGAAAGGCGACCGTATTCAGGTATCGACCATTCGTCATAGCGATAAGAACGAACTTATGGCATATACTGACGACGATCCGTTTGCCAAATCTTCATCAGTCATTATTAATATGTGTGACATCCCGGAAGGCCGTTGGTCATATCCCCTGCCGGGATGCAAGGTTATAAGCCCCTATGGCGGACGTCGCAACCACAGCGGAGTAGATCTGAAGACCTGCCCTAATGATAAGATTCTCGCATGTTTCGACGGCGAGGTCATTCGCTCCGGCGTCTTCTCTGGCTATGGCAACTGTATCGATATACAGCACGCTAACGGCATACGCACACGCTATGGTCATCAGTCGAAGAATCTCGTTAAGGTTGGCGACAAGGTAAAGGCTGGACAAACTATTGGTCTTGTTGGGCGCACTGGACGTGCTACAACGGAGCATCTGCATTTCGAACTCTACTGTGGAGGGCGTCGCTATGACCCGGCACGTTTCTTTGACCACGTCAATCATAAGCTGAAAGCTCAGAAAGTAAAATTGACCAAGTCATCAGGTATGACGGTACTCAAATAAACAACACTATGGATGATTTCGAGAATATTCTTGTACGTGGAATAAACTTCGGCAAGGGTGGCGATAAAAAAGACCCTGACGAAGGAAAGGTAAAGACAAAAGCAAAGAAGAAGAAGTATATCACCGGTGCCCATGGTTCTGGGTCGGCACGCCAGAAAGCCAAATATCGTGAGCAGCGTGCCAAGCGACATAAGTAATCGGCTTGTACGAGATATGTAGTGACGGATAATTTTTATATCTTACATTTATATGAAACTCAAAGGTGACATCAAAATGTTACTCTCTCATGTTGAGCAGAAGCTTGTTAAGACCATCCACGAGCGTCCTTCCAAGGAGGCTCTTGACCGGTTAGCCCTTTTTGCAGGTTTTCAAGATTGGGAGAGTTTCCGGCGCGAGCTACACGAAGGTGAGGATGCTGATGAATAACCATATATAATCCCAAAACGGTCAATAGACCGCGGTGCCTTTTTATTATCAAAGAACAAGAGTTTTCCTACTGCTTTCGCCCGCTTGTGTGGCATCTTACCAGTCTTATTTCCTTGTCGTAGCCCGCTACGCCTACGGTAACAATACTAATAATCTGCCACACAATCAAACGAAATCAGTTTGGAATTTATTGACCGTTTTGGGATAATGCCTCTGCACACGGTTCTGTGTCAAAACTCACATTCGTAAGATATACTGACGACATTGTTACAAATGTTTTCCATGCTACGCTTCGCATGGTAAAACAGTAGAAAACGACTAAGGACAGAACGTTGCGAGTTCTGTCCTTAGTCGTTTTCGTATGCTTCCGGATGATGTGAATAATATCAACAGAAAACACGAATCTGCTGCAAAAAGCGTCGTTTCCTAAGCCTAAAGCTGTCGTCCGGAAGTCTTATATCACCTGACTACTTTATTTTATATTGCGTCCAAACTTTATCACTTTAGGTTCAAAGCCTTGTCCGCTGAGAGTTACTTTCACAGAGTCAGTACCCGGCACCTGTGCAAGAATGTCTTTTATAAAGAAAGAGGTGGTAAATTTTGAGATGTTGACGTTGTTATCATCTTTGCTGCGATGCTGATTACTGCAGAATGTGAGTTTCAATTCATTCTCCTTCATGTCAGCCTTGTCATATACGACATTGAAAGTAGGCGCAACTGGTACGCGCTTTTTATTAATGTAGTACTCGCTTTGAACTACAGTAGAAAGGTATCCTGTGACACTGCCCCACGACTGTTCCAACTTTTTAATCTCAAAGAGACTGTCAGCAACAGTGATTTTCTTCTCTGCAGCAGTCTTTGCATCTATGGGATTTACACTTGGTATTAGCTGACCGTTTACAATGGTTGCGTATTTTATCGTCGTTGTCTTCGTTACTTCGTCGGTTGTCATGTTGACACTATTATAGACAATAGACAGAACAGCGCGCTTGAAATTTCCGAATCCTTTGTTGTTGGTTACCTTGATAAGACTCTCACGTGTAGGTATGACAATAACACCATTGTCACTCACGAGCTGATTGTCCGGGAAAGTACCTTTAATGGTGAAGTAACTTATAATAGAGCTGTCGTTTCCGTCACCATTGTCGTCCTTCAGGCATGATGTCAAGCCGATTCCGATCATTACTGTTGCAATGAATAGATAGAAGAATTGTTTTTTCATGTTGTGTTCGATTTTACTTTTTATTTC
>CAJPPF010000095.1 GCA_905372445.1 uncultured Prevotella sp.
TGTTTAAGCATAGCGTCGATGCAATAGATGGAAAGCGCCACTTTACATTGAATATAGAAATAACCCCTGATGAAGTCAGGTACAAATTCGTAAATGAGACTTCTGAAGATCCTAATAAATTAAATATGATATTTAAAGAAAAACTTCAGAATACATCTTCCGCAATAGGAGAGGGAGGAAGTGGTATAGCCAAAATTAATAAAATCCTTAAACAAGATCTTTATTGCAAAGAGAACTCCATTGCAATGAATGCAGTAGAAGGATTATGCATGACAAATGTTACTATCAAATTATGCAATTTCAAAGTAAAATGAGAAAAATATTGATAATAGAAGATAATTCTACAAAACTCCAGCATATCAAGGACTTTTGTATCAATAATGTTAAGCAAAGTTGCCTAACAGATAGACAGTCTTATAATACAGCCCAACAAGAAGTTATCTTTCATGGTAGTGAATATGACATTATTTTATTAGATGTCAGTATGAACACCTATGATACAAAACGAGATGAAAATGGTGAGCAAGAACCTTTGGCTGGGGCTAACATATTAAGGTTTATGAAACTTCGTCATATAAAAACTCCTGTCATCGTTGTAACCATGTATGAGAGCTTTGTGGATGGAGTACGTATTAATGCGTTGGATGAACGTTTTGAAGCTCAATATGGAGATATTTACAAGGGATTCGTTTACTTCAATTTGAAAAACGAAGATTGGAAAGAAGAATTGTTGTCAAAATTAAACAAAATATTACGATGATTAGGATTTTAATAATGGATGATGATACGGATAAAACAACTCGTATCAAGTCGGTACTTACAGGTATGTGCATGGTCGATGCCGACAATATAGAAATTGCTCGCTCCCTGAATTCAGGTAGACAAAAGCTATCAAAGAATTTATATGATTTACTTCTTTTAGATTTAGTTCTCCCTGTAAGTGACAATGATCCTATAGAACCCGGAAAAAGCGAAGACTTTATCAATGAATTGTATCGTATAGGACGCTTTAAAAAGCCCATATACGTTATTGGGTTGTCGCAGTATGAAGACAAAGTTGTTGCAAATACAGGAAAATATGAAAAAAAAATGTGGAAACTCATCCATTATGATTTGCAAAAGGATGATTGGGAACAAATTCTCCAAAACGCAGTAGAATCAATAGTCTCGACAAAAGAACAGCTATTGACAAGTCTCCATAATAAGAATAAATATAATGTAGGTATCATTTGTGCGTTGTCAGAAGAGTTCGAACAGATGAAGATTGCTTCTGGATTAGATTGGAAAAAGGTAGCTATTGAAGGAATTTCCAACGACTTCTTTGAGGCTGATCTTCGTACAGAGCTAGGTCATACTTTAAAAATTATTGCAGGACGCAATAATATGCCAGGAATGCAGGCTACTTCAGTAATGGCATCATGTATGTTCTCCTTATTCAATATAGAAACACTATTCATGACGGGAATTTGTGCAGGATTTAAAAAAGAGGGAATTGATTCCATCGATTTTGGTGATATATTCATAGCAGAATCTGAATACGATTATGGGAGCGGAAAACTCTGCGAATCTGCAGATGGTACATTTTTTAAGAAAAATCCTAAAATGTTGGAATGTGATTTTGATTTGAAGGGTAAGATGAACACTTTCATGGAAGAGAGACATCCAGAAAATCTTATCTCACGTGTACTTGATACCAAGAATCTTAATCTAATGAAAAAAAATCCTTCCATACACTTCAAACCCGGCGCATGCGGATCGTACGTCGTAACAAACAAAGGATTTATGAGAGATTTATTAAAAGAGAACCAGAAACTTCGTGGTTTAGATATGGAGGGGTATGGTCTATATATGACTGCTCATATCTTAGGAAAAAAGTGCATGATGATTAAAAGTATATCTGATTTTGCAGATAGTGACAAAGGAGATACATATCATAAGATGTGTTCATATTCAAGCGCTTGGTTTCTGTTTGAGTTCTTGAAATACACGTATTAGCGCACATTTTTACCATAATATATTGTGTAATGCTTAGAAATATGTACAGCTGCAGTAACAAAATTTAAGAACAAAGATGAATAAGAAGTACATAGCATAGTTGTTTATTGATAATTATAGTTTCTTGTCATTTAAGATGCTCACCGCGCGTCTTATTTGTACCATGAAAATATAAATCACTGATAATCAGTGTAGGATATATTTGAGGAAGTAAAGCGACTAAAAACGGTATAACATGCAATATGCTAAATTTGTAATAAAAGGAAGTGCGGGTATTGTGGGGCTGCATTAATTGCAAAAACACTCGATTCGAAATACTACGCACGTAGATGTTCTCAGAAAGCATATGGCTGAAGAGAGGCTGAAAAGAAAAATGAGCAGTTAACCCCGAACATATATAAACACACTTTTATACCAGTAGAATAAAAAAGGGTGGTCTATACTATTTATAGAGGAAATAGGTTCATTAGACAGCAGGGCGTTTTGATTATCAACGAAGAAAAAACTTTCCAACTGCTTTCGCTCACTTGTGTGGTATCTTACCAGACTATTTCCCTTGCCGTGGTTCGCTACGCCAACAGTAACAATGCTGTTAATCTACTCCACAATCAGACGAAAGATGTTAGGAATCTATTGACGGATTTGAGGCTATGCCTGCGGCAAGGAATTTGTCCGAGCGCCGATATACAACTGTCCGAACATCGAGATACAATTGTCCGAACGCTGATATACAACTGTCCGAACGGCGTTCGGACTCGCTCATATCAAAACGCAGTCAGTAAACTATCGGTCGTTTTATCTGCGAATACCGTCGCCGCCTACGTTCAACCACGGTGTGTTGATATTTTTTTATTGCAGATTTGGCGATGTTGGAGAAATGCTTTATATTTGTATAACTAAATTTATGACTATGATAAGCAAGATTTGTGTGAATAGCCAATGTGCACATTTTTCCGTATGTGCGCATGGTTTGGAATATGCAGCCGTGCCTGCTGACGTGGAGATGATAAGGGTCATCAATCCGAAATACCAAGTTAAGGATGAAGAAGACAAGTGTCGGTTTTTCCGTACGAAACAGCTGGTTGTCTATGCCTATGGCTTTGAGAGAGAGACGGTAAAGATGCCGTATGGAATATATCACACGTTCTCCCACATGCTGATGCGCGAGTTCAACCGCACTGACTACTATGCCATGCGTAACGGGTCAAAACGTATATCGCCGGAGAATCAAGAGACTATAATACGGATAGCGGCATCGCTGGGGTATAAATTCTCGGCTAAGCCCTGGGATAGGATAGAGAAGGTAGAGGAATAAGTGCCGATGTTTTTTATCTTGGAGCCTGCATTATCATGGAGTGAGGCTGACGATTCTACAGCAGACGTCTCATGATGTCCATTGCGGAGAATACACATCTGAAGAATGTGTGATATCCTTCGTATATATAATTACGTCTGCGTTCGCCACTGGCAGTCGTGCAGAAACACTTTCCACAACTGTGGGCTACTTAACGCAGTTTCTTTATTATGGGCAGTATGAGTGCCTCCATAATCTCGTAGCCTTTATTGTTTGGATGTACTCCGTCCTCTGCCAGTTCAGGGCGCATCTGTGTCCCGTCTTCCGAAATCATTGCAGAGAAATAGTCGACGTATGTAATATTGTTTGCCTTTGCGTAAGCCTTCACGCGGTTGTTGAGACTGCGTATCTTCTGTATGGCGTCAGTGATGCGTGGATTCCACCCGAAGCCTTTATGCGGAAGAGTAGAGGCGAGGACGACCTTGATTTTATTGTAGCGTGACATGTCACACATCGCCTTGATGTTGTTGAATGTGTGCTCCTCGTTATAGGCACCGGTATTTTCGGCGATGTCGTTTGTGCCGTAGTTGATGACCACTACCTTAGGCTGTAGCTTTATCACATCATCGCGGAAACGCAGAAGAAATTGATAACTGGTCTGTCCGCTGATGCCGCGACCGATAAAGCCGTTCTGCTTGAACCAGTCACCACGGAAGCGTACCCAGTTCCATGTTATGGAGTTGCCCATAAAGACCACCCGTTTCTCGCCTTTCTTCGGTGCGCCAAGTGCGCGGTTTTGTTCAGCGTAGACTCCGAAATCGGCAAATTCGTGCTTTTGTGCCTTTAGTGTTGATATGCCTGCCTGTAAGAGGACGAGCATCATTGTCAGTAAAAGAAAATTTTTCATTATCATCGTGTTTATCCAAAATCGGTCAATAGACCGCAGTGCCTTTTTATTTTCAACGAACAATAACTTTCCTACTGCTTTCGTCAGTTTGTGTGGCATCTTACAAGCCTTATTACCTCGCCGTAGCCCACTACGCCCACGGTAACAAGGCTCGCTGGTCTGCTCAACAATCAGGCAAAATCAGTTAGGAATCTATTGACCGATTTAGGTTTAATGCTTACGTTCGTCGTTGCAAAAGTACTAAAACCTGCAAACAACGGGTGTCAATAACGAACAATTTTCTATTAAAAATGAACAATCTAACTGCGACAAGCTCTGTTAAGCCTATGTCGATAAGCTGTGGTTAGTGACATTTCGTTTCAATTTGTTTTTATCGTCTCGGTAATGTCTTCCGCTTCAATCGCTCAACAGCTTGCAAAGGACAATCGTGAGAAAACTGAATATGACGCGAGATAATATATAAAACCTGTCTGAATCGTAGTTCAATTTAAAGCCTTCTGATTATAGCCGGCTTTCTCCTTCTATGTAATTCTCGACAAACAAATGCTCACCGTCCCACACGGCGTAGGTGAACGCTTTTATCCAGTCGCCGAGGATTATCATGCGTGTCTTCTTCGATAGCATGAGGTCGAGCTCGATATGACGGTGACCATAGATATAGAAATCGATGTCGGGATGTGATTTCATGTAGTATTTTGTGTAGAGCACGAGATGCTCCTTGTCCTCGCCCATATATGGCGGTTCGTTGCCGTCAGGTCGTTTCAGTCGGCTCCTTTTTGCCCATGACTGTCCGAATTTCATTGAGCAGTCAGGATGCAGGAGTTTGGCGAACATCCACTGACAGGCACGGTTGTGGAATATACTGCGTATTATTTTGAAACCTTTGTCGGGGTCGCCCTTGCCGTCGCCGTGGTCGAGATAGAACAGACTGCCGAATATCTCTGTTGTCAATGGCTCGCGGTGGAGTATCACTCCGCATTCGCTCTCAAGGTATCCGTAAGCCCATATATCGTGATTGCCGGTGAAGTAATGCACCTCGACGCCCATGTCGGTCAGTTCGGAAATCTTGCCAAGGAAACGTGTGTAGCCTTTCGGCACGACATATTTCCACTCATGCCAGAAGTCGAACATATCGCCAAGCATATATATGGCAGATGCCTTATCCTTGATTTCGTCGAGGAATCTCACTAAGCGTCGCTCTTGTGTGCGTCGATGCTCCAGTGCCCATGCACCCAGATGGGCATCAGAAATAAAATAGACAGGTTTCATTATCAGTTTGTAGTTGTGGAGTTAATCAAAGCCCAGTTCCACTCGTGCCTCCTCGCTCATCATGCTCTTGTCCCATTCCGGTTCGAACACAAGATTTATGTTTGAGGCTTTCACCCCTTCGAGGGTGTCGAGTTTCTGTCGTACATCCTCCATGATGAAGTCGGCGGCAGGGCATCCGGGAGCTGTCAGCGTCATGTCGACATCGAGGTTGCCGTCGTCCTGAAGGTCGATCTTATAAATAAGACCGAGACTATAGATATCGACAGGTATCTCTGGATCGTAGACTGTCTTCAGCACTTCTACTATACGTTCTTCTATATGTAATTTCTCTTCTTGTGTCATTAATGGGTATTTGTTTTATATTTTTCCTTCTTCTCTGTAACTGTAGTATGCACCGTCGGTGACGATGATATGGTCGAGGAAGTATATTCGCATTACTTCACATGCTTTCTTCACCTTCTCCGTCAGTCGGTCGTCGTCGGAGCTCGGTTGCATTCCGCCGCTTGGGTGGTTGTGACACAGAGCCAGTACCGTGGCGTTGCATAGCAGGGCTTCCTTCAGAATCAGGCGTATGTCCACCGCTGTCTCGCTTATTCCTCCGTGTGAGATACGCTGCGATTTGATGAGTTTGAAGTTCTGGTTCATGAGTAGAATCCATGCTTCTTCCACGTCGAGGTCCTGCATGTGGGAGTGCATATATTTATAAATATTGAGTGCCGACCCCATGTCCTCGCGCTCGGCGGCTCTCTCACGTGCCCGTCGCTTGCCCAGCTCGCATGCTGCAAGTATTGTTATCGCTTTTGCCTCGCCGATACCATTGTAGCGCATCAGTTGCTTTATGGTCATCTTGCCAAGGGCATTAAGATTGTCGCCGCAGTCGTGTAGCACGTCCTTCATCAGTTCCACGGCGCTTTTCTTAGTGCTGCCCGAACCGATTAGTATGGCAAGGAGCTCTGCTTTCGACAGCGTTTCGGCTCCTTGGTCGCGCATCTTCTCGCGAGGTCGGTCTTCTTCTGCCCAGTTGGCAATAGACAGTTTCTCTTCCATCTTGACGTTGTCATTTATAGAAAGTCTTCTCGTATGCCTGGAATTCGTCTTTGCCTCGTATACATCGCTTCCACCATGCGGAAAGGAATCCACTGCCATATCCTGTCAGTTGCACGAATGCAGCAGGGACGCTCAGCAGCCCCACCTTAAGGCTTCTGCTTTGTAGGCTCGAGTCAAGACATAGTAATATGGTGTATAATGCCAGTGGAATGAGTCCAATGATTGCCATTGTCTCACCGCGACATATATAACCGTCAGGAACTGTCGCATATTCGTTGCCACATGAGGATAGCATCAGGTGTCCGTAAGCCATGAGCCCAAGACCGGTAAGTGCGGTCAGCGACAACAGGAAAACACCTATTGTGAACACTGCCGGCAGGAGATGTACGAGTTTCAGTGACTCCGGGTATTTCTTATACAGGTTGATGCGTGCTATGCCGGAGTTGTAGACCTGACGCCAAAACTTCCTGAAGTCGGTGCGGCGTTTATGCCATACCCACGCTTCGGGAAAGAGACGGCATCGGTAGCCAGCCTTGAAGATACGTATGGAGAAGTCAATGTCTTCGCCGAATCGCATCTTCGAGAATCCTTCAAGTTTGTTATAAACATCCTTGCGGATGCCCATATTGAATGAACGCGGATAGAATTTATCGAGTTTCTTCTTGCCTCCTCTTATGCCGCCGGTGGTGAAGAACGATGTCATGGAGTAGGATATCGCCTTCTGTGTGTCCGTGAATGACGGATGTGCGGTGTCTGGTCCTCCGAAGGCATCGGTGTCGCTGCGTTGCAGCTCGTCCTCTACAGCCTGAAGATACCCTTCCGGCAACACTACATCGCTGTCGAGTATCAATAAAAAAACTCCGGACGCACGCTCAGCGCCGTAGTTACGGCTCTGACCCGGTCCGGAGTTCTTTTTCTCGAAATATTTTATATCCAGAGCATTCTCGTAGCTGAGGCACACATCCTTACAGGGGATGTTGCTTCCGTCTTCAACGATTATTACTTCGAAGTTTTTGAATGACTGATGGGTGAGGCTTTCCAAAAGCTCGCTCACCTCGTCAGGCCTGTTGTATACAGGAACGATGACGGAGAATCTTATCTGCATGCTTTGCTCTTGCTCTGGTGTCAAGGTCGGTCCTCGGTATCATCATTGTGATATTCTGCGACGGTTTTGTGCCATTGCAGCAGCCATGTATCGTTTTCTGACGTTTCTCTATGATTCGTCCTTTCCGACATGCTGCCCACGCTGTCCCCTCGTCAGCTTGCAAGACCACTCTGCTCGTAGGCAACAAGTGTCAGCGGTGATGCAATGCTGAGGACCTGCCTTGGATAATAATATCCCTCCCCTCGAAGAAGAAGGGAGGGCAATGCTGTTATTCCTTTACACGACCGACATAGCTGCCGTCGCGAGTGTCGACTGTGATCAGATCACCTTCGTTAATGAAGAGTGGTACGCGGATCTCAATGCCTGTCTCAAGTGTTGCCGGCTTCAGCGTGTTTGTCGCCGTGTCGCCCTTAATGCCTGGCTCGCTATGAGTGATGCGCAGATTTGTCTTGATAGGCATCTCGGCATAGAGGATCGTGCCGTCGGTAGTGTCACTTACCACGGTAAGGATGTCGTTCTCTTTCATGAATTCAAAACCTGTGATGAGGTCCTTGCTGATAGGAGCCTGCTCGTATGTCTCGAGGCTCATGAATATGTAGTCGTCACCTTCCTTGTAAAGATACTGGTAGTCGCGGTGCTCGATAACGACGTCTTCGAGTTTGAATCCTACGTTCCATGTACGCTCGAGTACTCGTCCGTCAACAACGTTCTTGAATTTACAACGCATAACGGTGTTGCCTTTTCCCGGCTTTATGTGCTGGAAATCAATACAAACCCAAATGTAACCGTCCATACGGATAGCTACGCCTTTCTTAATGTCTTCGCATCCAATCATGTTATTATCTCTTTTATTATTACTGTTACTTTTTCAAATGCAAAGTTACGAATAATCTTCGGTAAATATGAAGAAATTGCAGAAAAAGTGACTAAAAAACGTTTTATTCT
>CAJPPF010000096.1 GCA_905372445.1 uncultured Prevotella sp.
TTGATCCGGGCATTTCGCTAATGAATTACCGATTGCAAAACGAAAGAATGAAATATGTCTGGACGTTCCGAACCAATACATGGCTTCGTTATCGTTTTAACTCTTTGCATTGGATTGGCGTAGGCTTTTCACATCACAACAATCAACCAGAAATAAGTACATTGAACGAGGTCGATCAAACGATCGATTTCTATCAAATCAAACGTGGCAATCCCAATTTGAAGAACACCAAGATGCTCAATCTGTATATGATATACGAGGGTCGTATAGGTCCTTTCAACATGCAGGCAAGAGTTTGGAAAGAGCAATTCAAACACAATATTTATTCCCACTACTATACAGAAGGGAATAAATTAATCAGCAGTTACCGTTCCGACGGTTCGTTCAATCGTTTCAATGCCGATATGTCCGTCTCCTGCCGCATTTCAGATCATATACGGGCTCATCTGGGATTGGAATATCATGATATGTACACCGACATTGAGCAGTTGCATCTGAGCCAGAAAAACATTGCCGTATCAGCAGATGTAAATTATTTCATCAAATCGTTCGCAATCAACACTTATCTCAAAACACCGAAGAAGATAGTGGATCAAAGCCGGCTCGTATTCATGGAAACGCCGATGACCTATGGACTGTCTGTACGTTACAGCAATAGAAACTTACTGGTCGAAGCCGGTACGGAGAACCCATTTACCAAACAGGCACAGTACAAGGAATATGCCGATTATAACATCTACCAATACAACCAAACGCAAACGAGCCGCATCTATCAGCAAACGGCATATCTCAAACTCGCTTACACCTTCGACTTCGGTCGTAAAACGTCGCACGAGCAGAGCGAAGTGGATAAAACGATCAAGAGTGCTATCCTTAAAGCAGAGTAAAAGACATCATACATATTTCTAAATATTGGTGTCAGGTAAACAAATTATAGCGACGAATCGAGTAGGATGAAACCTGTATGGTGTGTGATTTATAACGCTTAAACAATCCTCTGTGAAACAGGCAATCCGGCAGGTGTAGGGGCGTAATTTATCACGCTTAAGCAATCTTCGAGAAACAAATAGTTCGCACAATGGACTCAGCGCAGAGGCGGAACGTGATAAATCACGCCCATACGCCGTCCGGCAGAACTTCCATTCAGTTTTTACCCGACACCAATAATTTCTAAAATCATGGAGTGGCAAAACCATTCCCTTTTATCATACGTTAACGATAGAGTTTAACCCAAAACGGTCAATAGACCTCGGTGTCGTTTTATTATCAAAGAACAAGAGCTTGCCTACTGCTTTCGCCTGCTTGTGTGGCATCTTACCAGCCTTATTACCTTGCCGTAGCCCGTTACGCCCGCGGTAACAAGACTGCTAATATGCTCAACAATCAGACGAAATCACTTAGGAATCTATTAACCGTTTTGGGGTTAACACGAATCAGTTAACAGCCCAAAGTGCCATTTTCCTCATCCGCCACCTGACACGAAAAGGCACGCAACAAAAAAGACCCTACCGGAGTAGAGCCTCTATTCTTTTCTGACAGACAGATTAACCAAGGCTGATAGCCTCGCTTGGACAAACATCAGCACATGTACCACACTCTGTGCAGAGATCAGGGTCAATTGAATACTTCTCACCCTCAGAAATTGATCCTACCGGGCATTCATCTATACATGTACCACATGCGATACAGTCATTACTAATTACGTATGCCATAATATTATTATTTAAAGTTATGTAAAATGTTAGTGCAAAGGTAAAAATAAATTTCGAAATACCTACAATTAGGTATTAGATTTTTATAGAAAATGCTATTTTTAACAAATATAGGTATTCAAAAGTGGTGATTTGGCGAATAAAAAGTAATAATAGTTATTGGTGTACGGTAAAAACTGAATATAAGCTCTGCAAGCCTTTATTTATCGGCACTACAGGCATGTATAGCAAATAGGGGCTTATTTTTTACCTAAAATAGTAAGCGGTACTAAAAACATTTCTTTTAGTTTTATGTCTTCCACGAGCCGAGAAATGGTTGGCATTTGCCGGCAGGCGTAGGGGCGTGATTTATCACGCTTAAGCAATATCCAAGTAACAAATAGTTTGCACAATGGGCTCAGTGCAGAGGCGGAACGTGATAAATCACGCCCCTACAGGTTTCATCCTACTCGATTAATCGCTATAATGTGTTTACCGGATATCAATATTTTCTATTTTGCTAAAATTCGCGAAGATTATTTTTCCTTACAATACGCCAATTCCTGATAATACAAAATATAGTTGTAACGTTGTCTTTGCTAATCACTGCTTATGCGTTTTGCACATTTATTGTTCTTCATACATAAAGGTATAACTCAACAGTGAGATTGCCAACTGTTATCATACCTTTCTTTTCTGGAACTGACGTATTAAGTATTACGTATATCAGAAGATGATAACCCCTTCGTTTTATTCAAAGTAGAACGAAAGGGTTATCATTTTTGTGTGCGCTGCACTGACAGAACTTGCATAAGCAATCATGTTCTTATCGCGTAACTCCTTAGGGTGATTAGTGTCGAGCGCATTGCCAAGTCCGAACATGAACTTCAGTTCAGGACGGCACTTGAAATACGGCAGGTATTCATCGAAGCCCACGCCAATCTCAACAAAACTCTGAAAAGGCTTCAAGCTGATAAAATCCGCAACCTTGCGCGTCATGTTCAGCGAAGGTGTCAATCCTGCAAAAATGTATGCACGATGATTATTCAGACGCGGAGCAGCAAAAATAAGCTCGAACGCAGAGGTTATGTATGCAGACTTCAGGTTCTGTATCTCCTCATGCATTTCACTATTACTGATGTTTCGGAACCTGAAATGTCGTGCACCAAAATAAATCGCCGGAGCAATACGAAACTGGAAATGCTCTGACAGTCGGAACTCTCCTGTCACTCCAACATTAAAGCCTGGGTCCATACGATCTTGATCGCAGGTGATAAACGAGGTCGTAGTGTTCCCCTCAGCATCGGTAATACTGACAGGACCAACATTCCGAAACTCCACATCCTGCATGTGTACACCAATATGAATACCATAATGAAACGGGCGCAGATCCGTATATGGTCGATTCTGTACCTTTCTTTCCTGTGAGAAGACATTAAGCACTGTCATCACAGCGACTATGATAAGTATGAGTTTTCTGATTATCATCTACAATAAAAAACGTAATAACCTCTTTTTTATTGCATCTGGCAAATAAAAAAGAGGCATCACCGTAAAGATGAAGCCTCTTGGATTTTTCTTTTGAAGTCGTGGGTTATTTCTCTGAAACGACAGTACGCTTCTCCTTAATACGAGCAGCCTTACCTGTCAGCTTACGGAGGTAGTACAACTTAGCACGACGTACCTTACCGCGCTTGTTCACCTCGATAGAGTCGATAGAAGGTGACTCGAGTGGGAAAATACGCTCTACACCAATAGTACCGGACATCTTTCGAACAGTAAAGCGCTTCTTCTCACCATGACCTGAAATTTTGATAACAACACCACGGTAGAGCTGAATACGCTCTTTTGAACCCTCGATGATTTTGTAAGCGACTGTTACAGTGTCACCTGCCTTGAATGCAGGAAACTGCTTGCCGGTTGCAAATGCTTCTTCAGCAACTTTAATTAAATCCATTGTTTCTAAATATTAAAATTGTTCATCTCACCAACGCAACATAGCCAATGATTCGTTCCATTGCCAGCGGTTACGCCGAAAAGCGAGTGCAAAGGTACTGATAATCAGGCGAAAAAACAAGCTTTTCTTGAAAAAAGAATCATTATATAGTGTTTTTATTGATTTTCCTCTCATGCTAAACATGAAATAATCCCAAATCGGTTATTAGAGATTTCGTATAATAAAACGGTACTGCGGTCTATTGACCGGTTTGGGTTTACTTCAGAATATCGCGCATTTCTTCCAGATTGCCGTCGTTCCGTGCAGGTTTGATACCAAGCAGATGACAGACTATAGGGTAAACGTTGACATTCTTGAAGTGCTCGCGCTTGACATTCCTGAAGTCGGGACCAACGGCACGAAACAAAGCGTGCATATCGCTATAATAAGGGTCATAGCCATGCTGTCCTCCCTCTACGACTTTCCAATCAGTGAAGATAAAACCAAGATCAGGAGCTGCAATAACATCACCGCAAAGGTTGTTATTACCGTAATGTAAGATTTCAGGCACTTCGCCTTTCTTCCAAACGCGCAGGTGGTCAAGTCCCTTCAACGCTTTGTATATAGAATCCTGGCATCCTTCCTTTGCGTATATATGTGCCGGAAGGCTCCCTTCCACACGAGCCACCCACTCCTTTTTCAGTTTATCCATTACGGTTATCTGCCTGTCGGGTGTCACCACAGCCATACCATGATCGGAAACGACAATGAAATCAATGCTTTCGGCATAAGGTAATGACATCATTCCGTCATAAAGACGTTTCATCAGAGCATCCATCTGCTCCACAGCCTGACGCGCTTCTTTTGAGTTTGGGCAATATGTATGACCGTTATGATCGGGTTCTTCCATATATCCCATCAGCAGCTGGGGACGCTTCCCATCCGGCAAACGCATGACAGAGAGCATACTGTCGACACGCTGTTCCATAGAAAGGCGGTCGTCGGAATCATATACATGATACATATCCGGATGCTCGCCCTTAATAGCCACATCCGAGCCGGGCCAATAGAACACAGCAGTCCTCACGCCCTGATGCTTGGCAGTGAGCCAAACCGGTTCGCCACCCCAGTAACGAGCCAGGCTCTTTGTCTTGGGATCAGAAATAGAAAAGACCACATTTCTTTCTTTGTCGAGGAAAGTGTTGGCTATTATACCATGATTGTCAGGATAAAGTCCCGTTGCAAGAGTATAATGATTAGGGAATGTCTTTGATGGAAAACTTGGTATCAGTCCTGATTGAACCCCTTGTTTTGCCATCTGGTCGAAGAACGGTGTGTCATACCACGAAGTGTAATCCCAGCGAAATCCGTCAAGGCTGATCATCACAACAGTCCTGTCGCTCACGGCTCCTGCTGTCATTACAGCAAGCAAGAGCGTAATAAAAACCGTATATATTCTTTTCATATAATTATTCTGTATGTCTGTTTGCAAAACAGTATTTACGTTTACTTTTTCAGATTAATCTCGATCTTTCCGACAAACAGCGCATGCTTTCCGTTCTGATTGTCGGGAATCATTTTGCCATCGGCATCCTTAGCATACTCAAATTCTTTCATGTATGTATGCGAATGACCTCCGAGAATAAGGTCGACACCACGCATTTTTGACATAAAGTCCTCGTCGTCAATAACGCCATTCATATCCCATCCCAAATGACTAAGGCAGATGACAACATCAACCTTCTCCTTTTTTCTGAGCACGTCAACCACCTCCATAGCTTTCTGAGCAGGGTCAATATACTTAACGCCCTGACAGTTGTCCTTTGACACCAGACCGTCCATTTCAGGAGAAACGCCAAAGACACCTATCTTAACACCGTCACGTTTGATCACGATATACGGCTTTACCAGTCCTTCTACGGGCGTTCCTGTGAAATCGTAGTTACAGCATACAATCGGGAAGCGGCATTTCCTGAAGATGCGCGCCATATTTTCCAAGCCAAAATCGAACTCATGGTTGCCTATAGTAGCGGCATCATACTTCATCTGATTCATCAGTCCTACTTCAACATCGCCCTTGAACAAAGTATAGTATGTTGAGCCCTGCGAGAAGTCGCCACTGTCAAATAGGAGAATATCGGGGTTCTTGGTGCGCTCTTCACGTATCATGTTCAGACGACGGAGGTAGCCTCCACGTCCGGCGAGAAGCGTATCAGCCAGATTCTTATTAAGCGGGTATATACAACTATGGCTGTCGTTTGTATGAAGTATAACGACTTTCTTGTCATTCTTGGCATTAGCCGACAAGGCAAAAACCAAGCAAAGGAGCAATGATATGTATCGCATTGTTCTAATCTTTTTCATTTTCTTTGTGCCCATAACTTTCTTTATTTTATCACTCATGGCATTCTATTTTTCGATGATTCTTCCTTCCACTGTCGCCTCTACGGCCTTTCCCTGCGCAGCCTGCTCACGGAAATAGTCCATGATGATATATCTGATGTTATTACTTTCTTCCGTTGGCGAGTTGACGTTAGTCTTTTCCTTCAGCGCCGTCATACCGTCGTTGCCCTGAGCGAGATAGTCGATCGATGCAATACGATATTCTTTCGCATCATCAACATCCTCACCATTAATCTTTGCAGATACAAGTTTGCCGTCTTTTGTGATTACGAGATTGATGCCATGGCTCACTCCCTCACCGCGATTGAAAGCAATCTGCTCGAACAGACGTTTCACATCCTTGCCCTTCATGTCGAAGAAACATATCTTATTCTCGAACGGTGCCACCTCAAGAACATTGCCATACGTCACCTCTCCTTCTGATATTCCTGCTCGCATGCCACCTATATTATATATGGCGAACTCAGGTTTCTCGCCGTACCTGCCACCTGCCCACACAAGGATGTCGCAGAGAAGATTTGAGAGATTGCTCTCCGGTCTGTCAGCAAAGAGATACTGTGCAGAGCGACCTACCACAGGACTCATTATACTGTCGACTGTAACCTTATACGGAGCAATGAACGCCTCTGCCTTAGCATCGGTAACATTATCGTAACGTTCGTCAATTAGGATTCTGTTGTGAGTAATCTCACTCACCTGATAATGATGCGTTGCACATGATGTAAGCACCATTCCCGACATCAATAAATAAAATAATTGTTTCTTCATAAAAAATAAAGTTCAAATGCAGACTTGCCTCGTGATTTGAATTAAAGGATTATTTGTTTGATTACCATTATTAGAAATATTCTTCCCTTCGCTTAGGTAAATTGATTACAAAAGTACTAAAACGTTTTCATACTTCATAATTTCTCCCCGACATTAACATTTCGATTATTCGGCTTTTCGCTTATCCATATAACAAAGGGATGTGTATTCAACATATTCGTTTTATTTTACATATTGCCAGAAGAGAGCATAGTGTAAAAACAAAGCAACGCGATGTAAAAACAAGGAAAAAGACACTTGTAACCACCTGATTTGCAATACATTTATAAAACTACTGCTTCTTGAAACAACAATCAATGAAACTATCTTTTAAAGACTAAAAGCAACGGATAAAGATAGTATATTTTCTTTACAAAAAGACAAAGCGACAAGCATATGTTTAACCCCAATGCGGTCATTAGGACGCATTTGCTATGACAACAAAAGAAATCATCACAACACCAGAAAAGGCTACAGTTAATTCTTAAAATATGTAAAATCCCGACTATGAATGAAGAGTATTAATAGAAAATCCTTAACTTTGCATATGAATGCCACTCTTATTAAGAGTAACAGAAAATTAAGAATAACGATAAGTACAAGGAATTTACACGTTGGACAAACATAACATATTTGAGCTATCTGCAGCGTCTGTCGCCAAGACAGGCAATGCCGTTGGCGTATCAAAAAGTGAGGACACACATAGGTGCGTTGCCATAGCCGGCAACATGCCTGACGGGAAAAAGGATGTTATCGTATCGTTTGGTTTTTTGTCAAATCTCGTACTGTCGATGCCAACGTGCTGCTTACGAACGAAAAGAGCCGGGCAAGTACTGCAAGAACGAATGCGGGTAAAGACGCCAAGTATGTTTTACATACGAGAAAATCAAAGTTGTAATACACAACAATACAAAATTAAACAAAGATTTTAATACGTAGCAATGTTTTTCTTTAATAAAAAGACAATATCATCAAGCGGTCTTTTCAATGGTATGACCGACAACCACTCGCATATCCTGCCAAGTGTCGACGATGGCGTACAAAGCATGGAACAGTCGCTGAGAATACTTAGCGAATATGAGCGCCTTGGCGTTTCCAAAGTGTGGCTGACGCCACATATCATGGAGGACATACCTAACACCACAGAAGATTTGCGCAAGCGCTACGAAGAGTTGAAGGCTGCATACAACGGTCCGATAACACTAATGCTTGCAGCTGAATATATGCTTGACAACCATTTTGAGGAACGTCTTTCTGCCGGCGACCTGCTTCTTCACAGTATGCCCAACGAACCAATGAAGAAAATACTCGTTGAGACATCATATTACAACCCACCAATAGGTTTATACGATATTTTTGAGCGCATTAAAAGCGCGGGATACTACCCTATCCTCGCTCATCCGGAGCGCTACAACTACATGACAGATAAAGATTACGAGAAGATACGGTCAATGAATATCATTTTCCAACTGAATATATTCTCACTGACATCGCAGTATGGACCTCACATTCAACAGAAAGCAGAGAAGCTGCTGAAAGGTGGATACTATAGCATGCTCGGTTCCGACATACACCGATACCAAGCACTTATGCGGCAAATAAATGTCAAACTGCCAAAGTCGGTAATCGCAGCACTTGAACAAATACGATAAAAA
>CAJPPF010000097.1 GCA_905372445.1 uncultured Prevotella sp.
TAAGGAAGCATGACGGTAATAACAAATCTAAGCAAATGCGGTCTAATGACCGATTAGGGTTTAATGCTTTCAGTCATTGAATCTGTTCAGTATCGGACTGTAGTTTTCTATCCTTCTGTCTCTGAGGAACGGCCACCAACGACGGACATTCTCTGAATGGGCGAGGTCGACGTCGATTATTGCTGTCTCCTCCTCATTTTCCGATGCTCGGTAGAGCAACTCACCCTGTGGACCTGATACGAAACTTGAGCCCCAGAACTGTATGCCCCGTGTCTGACGGCTTGGATCAGGCTCAAAACCGACGCGGTTGACTGAAACCACCGGCAGTCCGTTGGCTACGGCATGGCCGCGCTGTACCGTTGTCCATGCCTCACGCTGGCGTTGTTGCTCCGCTTTATCGTCAGATGCGGCATAGCCTATGGCGGTGGGGTAGATGAGTATCTCTGCTCCGGCAAGTGCCATCAGGCGTGCTCCCTCGGGATACCATTGGTCCCAACATACTTGAACGCCAAGACAGCCGACAGATGTCTGTATCGGACGGAAACCGAGATCGCCGGGTGTGAAATAGAATTTCTCGTAGTAGGCGGGGTCGTCGGGTATGTGCATCTTGCGAAACTTACCTGCTATGCTGCCGTCCTTCTCTATCACTACGGCGGTGTTGTGATACAATCCGGCAGTGCGGCGCTCGAAGAGTGAGGTGACAATGACAACGTTGTTCTCTTTCGCAAGCTGTGAAAAACAGTCAGTCGAGGGACCGGGGATAGGCTCTGCAAGGTCGAAGTTGTCGACGTCCTCTACCTGACAAAAGTAAAGAGAGTTATGCAGCTCCTGCAGTACGATAAGTTCTGCGCCGTTCTTTGCAAGATTCTTTATGCTCTCTGCAAGACGTGTCATGTTCTGCTTTATATCGGCAGTGTTGTGCTGTTGGATAATACCTATTTTCATTGTTTTGCTTTTTAGTCATTTGATGTTTTTTCCTCTCAGCTTGGTTCTGACCGTTTATTTCGGATATTGCATTGTCAGACAGTGTATGCTGCCATGCTGACGGATGATTATATTTGAGTCAATCGGAATAATATCACGCTCTGGGAAGACAGCCTTTATTGTGTTGCATGCCTGACGGTCAAGGTCGTCCTGACCGTATACGGGAACTATTACGGCGCCGTTTATTACGAGGAAGTTGGCGTATGTAGCCGGCAGTTGCTCGCCGTCGTAATAAATGGGGCGTGGCATCGGTAGCGGCAACAGGCGGTAAGGCTTGCCTTTGGCAGTGCGCAGCTGCTTCAGTTCCTCTTCAAGAGCAGTGAAGTCATTGTGCTGCTCGTCGTCAGGGCAGGTGCTCTGCACATAGAGTATGGTATCGTCAGGACATATCCTCACTATGGTATCGATGTGTCCGTCGGTATCATCGCCTATGAGGTTTCCATGGTTCAGCCAAACGATGCGCTCGGCATGCAGGCGTTCTTTGAGTTCTTTCTCTATCTCTTCTTGTGTGAGTGGCTGATTGCGGTTTGGCGCCATTAGGCACTGCGATGTGGTGAACACCGTGCCACAGCCGTCGCTCTCTATCGCTCCTCCTTCAAGAACGAAGTCGTTATTGTCTTCAAGTTTGCCGTGTATAAGTCCTTCACTATGCAGAGCCTTCGTGATAAGATTGTCCTTCGATGCCTCGAACTTTCTTCCCCAGCCGTTGAAACGGAAGTCGAGTATTGTAGTGCTTCCGTCATTGTCGATTAATGTGATACCGCCATGATCGCGTGCCCATGTATCGTTGGTAGGGCAGTTGATGATACTGACACGCGCCATCTGCTCTCTTGTCAGCTTCTCGCTGAGTGCAAGGAGTGTGGCTTCTGGATATTCAGAAGCAATGATTAGAGCCTCGTAGCGTGTGATCGCATCTGCTATCTCGGTCATAGTGGCAGTGATTTCGTTGAGATATGGCGCCCAGTCGGTGTCTTTGTGTGGCCATGTCATCTGCACACACATCTGTTGATGCCATTCGGCAGGAAGAAATGTTCGTTGATATGTCATTTTCTTACTATTTATTTGCAAAAGTACAGGTTTTTTTTCAGTTATCGAAATTTTGTCGTACTTTTGCATAAAAGAACCAATATGATTGAACTCAAAGACGTTACGACGCAAAAGAAAGCAGACCAAAAGGGACTTACGGACTATTCGCTCATTGTCCGCAACGGTGAATTCTGCCGATTGGGAAAGTCAGAAGGTAGTATGGTTATCCGCGTAATTGTTGGATTCCTGTACTTGGAAAAAGGCTATGTCACCTTCGACGGTATGCCGTTGAGCGAGAATTCTGCCTCATTCCTAAGGAAGATGATTGCTTACATACCCAGCCCAGAGGGTTTTGATAATGTCACCGATTTAGCGAAGAAACAACAGGAGATGATTGATGAGGCTGTAAATTCTGATGCCGATATCATACTCGCGGTTGATCCGACATCACACCAACAGACATTGGAGGATGCACAAAGTATAATGCGTGCCCTGCGCAATAAGGCGGAGCATGGACGAGTAGTGATAGTGGCAACTGACAGAACAGACATATAATGATTGCATATTATGAAGGAAAAAATTAATAAGCGGCTTGTGCTTCCGATGCTTTATGGTATTCTCTCCGGCTGGATCATAGGAGGAGGAATCAGCATTGCATTGCTTCTTAAATATTCCGGTATCGGTTTGCAGACTATGATTTTGGCGTCGTCGGCATTGATTCTTATGGCTGTCATACCGGCTTTGGCACGCGGTGCGTGGGTTTACAGCAATCTCCGTCGCTATCATACTGCCGAGTATTTCTATAACCTCGGCAATGGATTGGAATTGACTAAGGCGATAGCACAGTTTGAACGTCGTGTGAACAAGGCTGTAATGGCGTGGATAAAACGGATGATACTACGCTATACATTCAATGTAGTGATTGTAGCTTACATCATGTTAGTAATTCAGTCGGGCTCATGGCTTGCATCGTTGTGGGTTTTTGCAGCAGTGCTTGTCATAATTCTTGCTGTTTTTATCGGTATGTGGACGATGCTGTTTACAGCCCGTAGACTAAGTTATGACAGGTATGGTAATATAAAAAATGCTTAAAGATTGGCGCTTATTCTTTGCCGATTGATTTTTTTTTCGTATCTTTGCTTCACAATCTTGCCGTTTGATGCAATTGTAAGGGTAGAAGCCCGCATATATTGTTTCATCCCGACGCATAGGCATACGGCGATTTTGTCATTGCGAAGTTTTGCGAATAAACGAAAATATTTGCATGAAAATAAAAGAAGTGGTTGATGCCCTTGAACGTTTCGCACCTCTGCCGTTGCAGGAAAGCTATGATAATGCCGGCTTGCAAATTGGATTAACAGACGTGGAAGTATCAGGGGCATTATTGTGTCTTGACGTGACCGAGGCAGTTATCGACGAAGCCATTGAAAAGGGATGCAACATGATTGTGTCTCATCATCCGCTTATCTTCCGCCGTCTGTCGCACATAACAGGGCAGACGTATGTTGAGCGTTGTGTGACAAAGGCTATAAAGAACGATATTGTCATAGTGGCAATGCATACGAACATTGATGCAGCCCAAGGCGGAGTGAATCATAAGATTGCTGAGAAGATGCAACTTACCGACCTCGCTTTCATAGGCGAAGAAAAGGCGATGGAGGGAGTTTCAGGAGGCAATGGAATAATTGGAACGCTGAAAGAACCGATGACATCAGAGGCATTCATCATGCGATTGAAGGAATTGTTCGGCGTAGAATGTGTCCAAGCTAACGAAATGCTGTCGCGACCTATAAGGCGTGTGGCAGTCTGTGGAGGTTCAGGCGCATTCTTGCTTGAGACGGCTGTAAGTGCCGGAGCCGATGCTTTTATGACTGGTGAGATGGGGTATCATGAGTTCTTCGGACAGGAACAGAAAATACAGATAGCCGTCATAGGTCATTATCAGAGCGAGCAGTTTACGTGTGAGGTGTTCCGCGACATAATAGAACCGCTTGGTGTGCATTGTATAATATCAGAAATTAATACTAACCCTATTATATATAAATAGGTGTTGATTATTGACATATAGAAACAGAACATTTAATACATATAGAAATTATGGTAAAGAAACCGGCAGAAATGACTGTTGAAGAGAAGTTGAAGACTCTCTTCCAGTTACAGACAGCGCTTTCGGGCATTGATGAGAAGCGTGCCATCCGTGGTGAGCTCCCTCTCGAGGTTCAGGATCTTGAGGATGAGATTGCAGGAATGAACACCCGTCTTGACAAGATCAAGGGTGAGATTGATGACTATGAGCATGCCATTGCACAGAAAAAAGGCGAGATAGAGATTGCTGAGGCAAGTCTTGCAAAGTACAAGAAACAGCTTGACGATGTTCGCAACAACCGTGAGTACGACATGCTGACAAAGGAGATCGAGTTCCAAGAACTGGAGATTGAACTTTGTAACAAGAAGATAAAGGAAGCTCATCAGAAGATAGAAGAGCGTAAGGCTGACCTCAAGAATATAGAGCAGGTTATCGAGGAGCGCACAAAGGACCTTATTCAGAAGCGCGCCGAGCTTGAGGAAATCATGCAGGAAACGCGCGAGACAGAGGAAGCTCTGCGCGAGAAGGCTATCGACCTCGAGTCTAAGATAGAGCCACGTCTTCTGACCTCGTTCAAGCGTATCCGTAAGAGTGTACGCAATGGACTGGGCATTGTCTATGTTCAGCGCGATGCTTGTGGAGGTTGCTTCGCGAAGATTCCGCCACAGCGCCAGCTTGATGTAAAGATGCACAAGAAGATTATTGTCTGCGAGTATTGTGGTAGAGTACTCATTGACCCGGAGTTGGCAGATGTAAAACTTGACAAAGGGGTAGAGGAGAAGCCAAAGCGTAAGCGCGCTACAGCCGGCACCAGAAAGAAGAAGACTGAAGCAACCGCTGAAGAATAAACGCCAGACATAAAGCCTCCTGTTTATGATATAATAAGACAAGGACGGCAAAACCTCGCTTGCATTAACAGAAATCAAGTATCAGACCGTGTGGTTTATTTTCTTTCGATTTCTGTCTTACCCACTATCATTTTCGGTATCTTCCGCTGATGTTTGCTTCAACTTAGTGAGCTACGTCTTCAGAAAGCACACGTTTGGTGTGCAGAAAGATGATGATTGCAGATAAGGCTGAATCTAATGATCGGTTTTGACGTAAGCATGGTATATAATATAGAGTGTGAATAAAGGTATCAGATTACCGTTATTCACACTCTCTGCTTTATTTAACCCAAAACGGTCAATAGACCGCGGTGTCGTTTCATTATCAACGAACAAGAGCTTTCCTACAGCTTTCGTCCGTTTGTGTGGCATCTTACCAGTCTTATTACCTTGCCGTAGCCTGCTACGCCCACTGTAACAAGACTGGTAAGATGCCACACAATCAAACGAAATCAGGCAAGGAATCTATTGACCGTTTTGAGTTTAACCCAAATCTATTGATCGATTTGGGCTAATTCTATTCACCTTAATAACAGTTTTATTTGGGTTATTCAGGCAGTTGTTCCTCCATATCCTTTACGGGTGGCGAGGCTTTCTTTTTCTTCATGCGTCCACTTTTCTTCAGTGCTTCGGATAGGATGTACTGAATCTGGCCGTTCGTGGAGCGAAACTCATCGGCAGCCCAAGCCTCAATGGCGTTCATCATCTCCTCGTCGAGGCGTAATACAAAATTCTTGTTTTTTGCCATAGCACTGTCGTTGTTCTTCCGGAGCACCGGAATGTTACTCTTGCTTTACTGTGATATTCTCGCCGTCAGATAGTCGATTGACTTTCAAACACATGATCATAATGCAGTGAGACACAGAGCTGTTCTATATGTCTGTATGTCTGCATACAACGGGCATACAGAAAGTCTATTTCCTTTTTGCCCAGGTGTTTGACATAATTAATGCCAGCAGCACGATGAAAACAAAGCCAAAGGTGAGTATGAGTTGCGTAGTTGGTGTGCCATCTAAGAAGATGAGCAACATGATGTACACGGCGGAGAGCCAGCATATTATTGCTGTAATCCACCGCAGCCGACGAATGTTGACGGTCTTCTTTTCCTCCTTTGAGGCTGTGTTGTAGCCTGCGATGAGCCAGTCGCTTTTACCCATTAGAATAACCACGCCGATAATGCAGGATGCGATTGATATTATTCCTATTTCCAATGTGGGGTGGTCGGTTATTGTATTCAACATAGTTGCCTCTATTTCTTTATTAATGATTCAACGTACCGCTGTTTATGACAGGCTGTGCCGGTTCGTCGGCGCAGAGCACCACGAGCAGGTTGCTCACCATTGCTGCCTTCTTATCTTCATCAAGGTCGACAATCTTCTCGTCGTCGAGTTTGTCGAGAGCCATTTTTACCATTGACACCGCTCCCTCTACAATCTTCTCGCGTGCAGAGATGATTGCCGCTGCCTGCTGGCGACGGAGCATCACGGCAGCAATCTCCGGTGCGTATGCGAGGTAGTTGATGCGTGCCTCGAGTACCTCCAGACCAGCCATCTCCAAGCGCTCGTTGAGTTTGGCTGTGAGTTCCTCGTTCACCTCTTCGCTACCTCCTCGCAGTGTTATCTCATTAGATTTCGGGTCTTCGTCGTCGTAGGCATACATGCTTGCCACCTGACGTAGCGCAGAGTCGCTCTGCACCTGTACGAAATGCTCAAACTTATTCATTCTCGCAGATGCCGATCCTCCGGCATAACCAGCCATGATATCGGTGTCGATATCGAATATTGCCTTATATGTGTCTTTCAGCCGCCATACGAGAACCAAGCCGATGAGCACCGGATTACCAGCCTTGTCGTTCACCTTTATCGGTTCTGCATTGAGGTTGCGGGCACGCAGACTGACGTTTTTGCGCGCCATTAAAGGGTTTATCCAATAGAAGCCGTTCTTGCGGAATGTGCCGACATAACGACCGAAGAAAGTGAGTACCTTCGCCTCGTTAGGCTCGAGCATGGCAAAGCCGCAAGAGAAAAGAATGGCAAAGAGAAGCAGAACGATTGAAATGACTATAAGCCATCCGCCCGGCAATCCGGCATCGATGTTGACACAGCCTTTTATGAATAGGTAAATGGTAAGAGCCCATACTACCAGTGCGATGCCGCACATTAGAAATCCATTGAGCGAGCCTCCATGAAACTCAAACTCCTTTGATTCAACATTCTGTTTCATAATTCATATAGTTTTTAGTTATACAATAATCTTGAACGAGCCTTTGAGATTACTATCAGAATCTTTTGTGTGACGTACTCAATGTGATATCATTTTGATATTACATCGCCAAAGATATATCAAAGAGAATATGTTTGCAAGTTTTCGCAATGAAATATTTATCTTGTTAACGTTTTTTAGTAGTTGGATGGCGCTGATTATCTGCCTGATAAAGGAAAGTCTGTTCCTTTTATAATACTTCTGTTCGGGATAAGAATAGCATAAAATCAACCGGCACGCGCCAGCCGTGGGGTACGATTTATCTCGTTATGCCTTGCCCGGAAAACGAGCGGATCAACCGTAGGGCATGATTTATCACGCTTAAGCCTCAATCCATTAAAACAAATAATCGCTCCAGATCTACGAAATAAGCTCAACACACTGGGCTTAAGCGTGATAAATCATGCCCTACGATTGATGCGAATAAACTTAACAAAAAGGCTATTCTAACCGCACGTACAGCCGATATTCGCCGCCGAGTTGTCTTTCGTTGACGGAAAACGCTATTTTTGGATATTACACATAAGATGTTGGTAATCAGCGAAATAGAACGTTTTTATGTGTACAACAATACGAATCAGCATCAAGAACCGCCGTTTCTTGAGGTTAATTCCTACGTTTCTTGCCGATAAAACCGCCGCTTTCAGCATCAAGAACCACCGCTTTTTGAGCTAAAAAGCACGGAATGAAGTATTTTTCTGCTCTTGTAGGTTCTCAAAGACGCAGTTTTATGCCATGCAGACTTAGCAAATCATTACTTTTGATTTTCTATTTCGTTAAAAAGCACGATGATAATTTTTCTTGACTATACATCACGTTTAGCCCAAAACGGTCAATAGATTCCTTGCCTGATTTCGTTTGATTGTTGAGCAGATTA
>CAJPPF010000098.1 GCA_905372445.1 uncultured Prevotella sp.
ATACGCCATGACTTGTAGCGAGGATGGTGCCGTCGGGCTTAAATGTTGTTAGTGAGAAAACTGTTTTACCAGCTTTCTGCACCATGGAACTTTGTGCAAAGATGTGTGTTGTAAGTGTTAATACAAATGTGATTATTAATACTATCTTTCTCATTGTCCTAAGAGTTCTTTGGCATTATTTATAGCTGCCTCAGTGACATTGCTGCCACTGAGCATCTGCGCAATCTCCTGAATACGCTCATCATCAGTGAGATGGGTCAAATGGCTGTGGGTTTCGTTATTATCTTGTTCTTTATATACTTTGTAGTGATTGCTTCCCTGAGCGGCAATCTGTGGCAGGTGTGTTATACTTATGACCTGACGATCGCTATGTCCCATCTCCTTCATGATGACTGCCATCTGCTCTGCAATGCGTCCGGAAACACCTGTATCTATTTCATCAAAAATAATCGTTGGTAGTTTCACTGCACCGCTGAGCATAGCCTTTAATGACAGCATGACGCGCGCAATTTCACCTCCACTGGCTATTTCGCTGATAGGTCTGAGTGGAGTACCGGGGTTGGCTGAGAAGAGAAACTCAACATCATCGCAGCCGTTTGAGGAAATTTCTTTCTTCTTTATGTTGATGTTGAAACTTACATTCGGTAGGGCTAATGCCTTCAGACGTTCTGCAATATCTGACACAATCGTTTTTATAGAAGCCTTACGCTTCTTTGTCAGTTCATCGGCAGTCTTGCTGACCTTTGTCAATGACTCCTTCATTGAATTCTCAAGTTCTTCAAGTGCAACATCACTGTTTTCTACATTATCAAGTGTAGCCTTATAGTCCTCCTGTAGTCTTACCAGTTCTTCAACACTGTTTACATGATGTTTCTGCTGAAGGGTATATATAGCATCGAGACGATTGTTGATTCGTTCAAGTTCCTGCGGGTCGTATTCTATATTCTCAAGCATATCGCTTACCTCGCTTGATATGTCTTTCAGTTCTATATATGTGTTGTCAAGGCGTTCGGTAATATCTTCTGCCTGTGGCAATACATCGGCTATAGATTTTATTGCTGACAGACTTCTGTAGAGTCGGGTAATGATACCAGTGCTTTCATCAGACAAGTTGCTGTCTACTTCATATAGGCTGCTCTTTATATCTTCAGAATGCTGCATGGTCTTTGACTGTTGCTCAAGGCTTTCTTCTTCACCAACTTGCAAATTCAGTGCTGCAAGCTCATTATATTGGAACCTTATGAAGTCAATATTAGTCTTACTCTCTTCTATTGATTGCTTAGCCCGTTGTAGTTTTGACTTTGAATCATTATATTCGGCATACTCTTTCTTGCACTGTGTCAGAAGGCTTTGATTCTTTGCAATGATATCGACTACAGAAAGTTGGAAATCCTGTTTCTGCAATAGGAGATTCTGATGCTGTGAGTGAATGTCGATTAGTTGTTCGCCGAGTTCCTTCATCAGGTTCAGTCCTACAGGTGTGTCGTTGATGAAAGCACGGCTCTTTCCGTTAGAATTGACTTCACGTCGTAGTATGCAATCCTCTCCGACGAAATCAATATCGTTTTCAAAGAAGAACTGCTCAAGAGCATATCGTGTAATATCAAAATGTCCTTCTACAATACAGCGTTGTGTACCTTCCTTAATGGTTTTTACGTCAGCTCTGTTACCTAAGAGCAGACCAAGGGCGCCAAGGATAATACTCTTTCCTGCACCCGTCTCTCCTGTTATAACAGAGAAGCCTGGATGGAAATCAACATTAAGTTCGTCGATTAGTGTGAAGTTCTTTATGTATAACTGCGTTAGCATTATTCTTTATGGGGTTCTATTATCTGCAATAGACGGTTATTGCTTTATCTTATGCCAATATGTGCTCTGGCTGGCATTGATGCTGAAGAGAATGTCGTAAACAGTTTCCTTTTCTTTTGCTGTGCCTTTACCTTTATAAATATTGACTAACTCATCTTTTTTGTAATCTGTCCATATCTGTGGTAATAGACTCATTGGTTTATCCTCGTGAACTTTCTTCAACTTCTCTTCCAGCGCTGTTGTGATGTGTGTTCTTCCTCGTTCTACGTTATTTGCCATTTCATCCAGTCCATTGCGGTAGTAATCGTATTGAAGTTGGCGGAATGGCTGCATACCTCCATCAAGATAATCGTTGATAATGGCAAAGCGATTCTTGTCGGAATCGAATGCCTTCCATCCTGGGAAGTTAAGATTCTGTGCGTTATTGCAGAGGTTCATGCAGCGCTGAAGCACATCTTCGCCAGCCATAGGACCAAATGTATCAAGGTCTAATCCTATTATAAGGTATGCATAATAGGCAAACAGTGCCGTGAGTTGATTGTCAATCATTTCCTCGTTGAACTGAATCTGGTCAAACTGTGCGAAGGTGAATGTGAACTCGTTGTCTGTATTATTATAAAAGGTTGTTGTATATGATGAGTTGTATACGGGGCGTGTGGCTTGTATGACTGCACGGCAAGTAAAAGTATTTGTTGATTGATCATACTTTGTCACCGTAATATTGAAGTTGCAAGGTATACGCTCGTTTTTCTGGAACTGAAGACTTGTCCACTGTTTCTCGTTCACAAACTTGTTAAGCGTCTCCTCTAAATTATCGAAGACACTTGTGTCTGTGCCTTGCACCTGATTGTGATTGACACGAATCTTTGCATCCAACTCTTGGCTCCAGCCTTTTATAAAGCAGAGCATTAGAATGAGTGTGAGAATGTAGCGCTTACTTGTTTTCATCATTTTGTCTTACTTTCCAAACTCCTGAAGACGGATTCTGGTTAGTACCTGTTTGGTGTTTGCAGGAAATTCGCCCTGCATCATCCAGCTATAGTATCCGGGGTCGCGGCGAAGCACATCGGTTACGTACCAGTTCTTGTACTTTCCGAAATTGAATGCTTCCTTCAATAGAGGATTACCGTCTTTATCGAGAAGAGGTTTATTGTCTGGTCCAAGTAACTCACGCCAAATGAAGCGCCCCGCGAAGTCTACGTTGTTGCCTTGTTTTGACACCTCGTTCAATAAGTCCATGTCGTTGATTAGCACTCTATAGTCTTCTTCCTGCTTTCCTGGAGCATACATATCAAGTTGTCCCTGTAGCACGCGCCATGTTGCTTCTGTATCATCGTCTGCACGATGAGCCTGAAAGTCGTCTTCCATGTTACGACCACAGTAGAACTTATATGCTGCAGCTAAGTTACGACGCTCCATTTTGCGGAAGATCACCATTGCATCTATCAAACGACATTTTGAAAAATCGAAATTGATGCCGGCGCGTATAAACTCTTCGGCAAGGAGTGGAATATCAAAGTGATTGGAATTATACCCTGCAAAATCGCAACCGTCGAATTCCTCGTAGAGTTCATGAGCCATATCCTTGAATGTCGGTGCATCTTTCACCATATCATCAGTGATATGTGTCAGTTCCTGTACCATGACAGGTATTGGGCGTTCAGGATTTACGAAGAACGTGTTTCGTTTCTCTTCTCCGCTTGGCCAGATTTTTATATATGAAATCTGTATTATTCGGTCGTTTACTATATCAAGACCGGTGGTCTCCAGATCGAAGACCACCAGTGCTTTTGTAAGATTGAGTTTCATCTTTTTAGTCGTTAAGAAGCATTGGCATGATCAGCATTAGCACTTCTTCATTTTCTTCTTGTTTGGTAGGTACTATTATGCCGGCACGACTTGGGTCGGATAATTGAAGTGTCACCTCGTCACAATCAAGGTTGTTCAGAATCTCTGTTAGCGATCCTCCCTTGAATCCAATGCTCATTGGACGACCATTGTAATCGCAGTGTATATTTTCCTGTGCGCTTGTTGAGAAGTCGATATCTTCTGATTTCAGTTCAAGCTTACCCATTTCAAGATGGAAACGGATTAGCTGTGTGCCACTGGCAAAAGGCAACACACGGCGCAATGCTGACAACAGAACCTTTCGGTCAATTGTCATCTCATTTGGATTATTCTGTGGGATTACACTGTTATAGTTTGGATAACGACCTTCTATAAGACGGCAGCTGAGAGTGCCATCGCCGAAAATAATTTCTGCGTTTCGGTTGTCGAACTTTATGACCACGTCACCACCGTCTTTACTAAGCACGTTCTTCAATAATGTAGCTGGCTTTTTCTGCATTATGAATGCAGCTGGGGCTTCTGATTTTACTGTGAAGTTCTTATTGCGTACGAGTTTATGCCCGTCGCTGGCTACAATTGCCAATGAATCTTCAGTGAGGTCAAAATAAATACCGTTCATCACTGGCCGAAGCTCATCCTGAGCAGTTGCGAAGAGTGAACGGCTTATATTGTTGCATAGAATACTTGCATCAATTGTTATCACTGATGCACCTTCACCTATAGGCTGTACTAAAGGATATTCATTGGCATTCATCGCTGTGAAGTTGTACATACCGTTTTGATAAAGCACCTTTATAGTGAGGTTTATTGGGTCAACGTCAAATGTAAGCGGTTGTTCAGGCAGTTCGCGCACAGCGTCAAGGATTGTATGGTTTGGTATAGCGAACTTTCCTTCGACATCAGAGTCTTCGAGTGCAATAGAGGTAGTCATGACGGTCTCACTGTCACTTGCAGTGATTGTCATTCGTCCGTTTGCAACATCGAAAAGGAAACAATCAAGAATTGCAAGTGAATTCTTATTGTTGATAACTTTAGCCAGAGTCTGCAACTGATTGTTGAGCTCACTGCTTGATAAGGTAAATCTCATATACTTATACTTAAATTGTTTTTCTTTCGCAAAAATACAAAAATATGTCGGTCCAAACAAAAAAAACATGAGAAATGTTTCTTAATTTAGAACTATTTTATTAATTTCGCGGTACATTTGATGTAAAACTCGATAAAAATAAAAATAGATTAATGGAATTACAAGGTAAAATTATTGCAGCTCTTGAGCAGCGTTCTGGTGACAGCAAAAGAAATCCAGGAGAAAAATGGGTATCACAGGAATTTGTTATTGAGGTGCCAGGACAGTATCCACGTAAGATGCTTTTCAATGTTTGGGGAGCTGATCGTCTTCAGCGTTTTAATATTCAGATAGGACAGACTTACACAGTTTCATTTGATATTGATGCTCGTGAGTGGAATGGCCGTTGGTTCAACGATATTCGTGCTTATGATGTACGTCTTGTAGATCCTGCGACATTGGGTGGCACAGGCGCGGCTCCTTTTGCTCCGGAGAATGCTCCCTTTGCTCCTCAGGCAAATGTCTCTCAGGAAGAGCCGTTTACTAATGTGCAGACAGAAGATACAGAGTCTACAGATGACTTGCCATTCTAATTCGTAGTCAAGTAGACAACATATCTTATATGGTATATTGATAAGGCTCGCTACAAAAAGCGAGCTTTTTTTATATATTTGGTTTTATGTAGACTTCATCCCGCAGATTCATTGTGTTTTCGAATAAGCGCTTTTTTGACTGTATTGCTATTCTTAACACATGTCTTTTCTGTAAAATATTTATAATTTGGTGGCAAAAACAGTGTTTTTTATTTATAATTTCAAGAATTGTAGTAACTTTGTAATCGAGTTCGTAATGAAAGTGAGATTTCTGATATCAATGTTGTTGCTGCAGTCAATACTTTTTGTTGGTTGTCAACAGCAAAGTAGTGCTCCAGACCCTTGGGGCGCCAACAAAGATAATTCCCCTTCTGAGAAAAAGTCTTCGACGCTTCAACTTGACGATATCATATCTAATGGCGAACTGATAATGGTTACAATATCCGGACCGGAGACCTACTACGAATATCATGGTCGCGGCATGGGTCTGCAGTATCTTTTGTTGCAGAAGTTTTGCGAACATATAGGCGTGTCTCTTCGTGTTGATGTCTGTAGGGATACAGCTGACATGGTGAACCGTATAAAGAACGGCGAAGCTGATGTCCTTGCCATGCCTCTTAATACATCGTATGACGGATTGGCTAACTGTATATCTAATGCTTCTGGTGGAAAATGGCACTGGCTCGTAAATAATGGCAATACCACACTTGCAGACACGTTGAACACATACTTCACCCCCTCTGTATTGAAGAAAGTACAAGATGAAGAGGCGTTCTATCTGTCGTCGGCAAGTGTCACCCGTCGTATTTTCTCCCCGATGTTGAACCGTTCGAAGGGCGTTATTTCCGAATACGATTATCTGTTTCAACGCTACAGTACTATGGCTGGTTGGGATTGGCGACTGCTTGCAGCTCAGTGTTATCAAGAGTCGACCTTCGACGCTCGTGCTGTATCGTGGGCAGGGGCATGCGGACTAATGCAGATAATGCCTTCGACAGCCAAGCATCTTGGTTTGGAACTCTCGCATATTTACGACCCCGAGAAGAACATCGCTACAGCATGTCGATATATTGGTGAACTGACACGTCACTTTTCTGATGTCAGCAATCCTTCGGAGAAAATAAAATTTGTATTGGCAAGCTATAATGGTGGCTCAAATCATGTACGCGATGCTATGGCGCTGGCACGTAAATATGGTGATTCCCCTTATATATGGAACGATGTGCAGAAGTATATCCTTGGTCTTCAAAGTCCGGAGTATTATAAAGACTCGGTTGTGAAGAGCGGTTATATGCGAGGTAGCGAGACAGCAGATTATGTTGATCGTATTTGGGCGCGCTGGATGGATTATCGTGGCGTGAAAGGTTTTGGTAAACGCGCACAGCGCCAGTCGACATCCTCTCCTTCGTTTTCTCCGTCAAGTGTTGTTCCCGAACCTCATCCTTCAGCACGTCGCAAGTCAAAGTATGAACTGTAATCAACGGCTGATAATCATGTTGTATTAATAGCCGATATTATATGCGCTAAGTTATAAAAGATTCCGTTTACATCTAAGTTAAGCGTCTGACAAAGAAATAGGTCATTAACGGGATATAACTAATGAAATTTAGATGAGCACTTGAATTTCAGCACATTTATAGTTTGGTTGTAAGACTAAGAGGGTATGGCGTTTTTGCGTCGACGATATCTATCCATTGCATATCTGCTATACTTTTCGTACGTCTCGGGAATTTGTGAATAAAATCAACAAAAAGGATGTTCTGACCGCACATACAGCCGATATTTGCCAGCACGTTGTCCTTAGCCGCTGAAAAACGCCTGTTTTTGGTATTGCATAAAAAGCATTGATAATCAATGTAATAGACGCTTTCGATGTGCACAAAAACGCGAATCAGTTTCAAGAACCGCCGCTTCTTGAAGCTAAAACCACCGTTTCTTGCTGATGAAACCGACCTTTTCAGTATAAAGAACCGTCGCTTTTGTGCGCTAAAAGCACGTAATGGAGTTGTTTTCAGCTCTTGTCGGTTCTCTAATATGCGGTTTTATGCAATGCAGACTTGGCAAATCATCGTCCTTGGTTTTCTATTTCGTAGAAAACCGCGAATATGATTTTTATTTACTATACGCGAGGTTACCAATTTTGATAAAAGCTTTTTTATCACGAACAGGTGTATTAATACTTAATAAGGTTAATTAAATCAAATCAATTCTTTCTAAATATAAAGAGCAAGCTAAAAGATTTTTCTATGCCATACAACACAGAGAAATTCTAATGAACAATTTGGATTAAACCCAAATCGGTCATTAGGACGCATTTTCTTGGATTTGTTATTACCGTCATGCTTCCTTACTGCTTTCGTCCGCTTGCCGACATCTGCGCTGTCATTTCATCTCGCCGTAGCCCGCTACGCCTTCGATGAAACATCAGCACATCTGCTCAATAATTGAACAAAATCAGTCAAGGACTCTAATGAGCGGTTTGGGTTAAAACATAAAGAACGTAAAGAGAAATCCTTTTTTGAAACTTTTATTAGAAAACATTTGGTGGATTGAAAAAAAAACTATACCTTTGCACCGCATTTAGAGAAATGCAAAATTTAATTTATTGAGAAAAGCAATTAAAACAAGGAATGTTCGTGCAGACACTGTTTGATATTCACCCTGTCTACCGGACATACCAAGTTTTATGAGTGCAACAGTTTTGCGGAAATAGCTCAGTTGGTAGAGCACAACCTTGCCAAGGTTGGGGTCGCGG
>CAJPPF010000099.1 GCA_905372445.1 uncultured Prevotella sp.
TAAAATAATCTCTATAATACAATCAACGATAATACTCCCCGGTCTCTTCATTGAGGCTGGGGATTTTTTTGTTCTTACGCTCGCATGCTGCATGAATAACTGCAAATCGGTCAATAGACTCCACCTTATCCATGCCGAGTGGAAAAGACATAAAGCCAAGGAAAAAAACATAATGTGGTATACTGATTGAATATAATTCTTATCCATAACAGGCTTATCGTAAAGAAAAATCAGCTTCGCGTTTTTTAGCGAAATAGAAAATTAAAATCGACGATTTGCCAAGTCTACATAGCATAAAACCGCATTTTCAAGAAGCGACAAGGGCTTAATACGGCTTGATTCCGTGCTTTTTACTTCAAAAAGCGGTGGTTCTTTACGTTGAAAAGGGCGGTTTTATCGGCAATAAACAACGCTTTTAGACTCAAGAAACGACGGTTCTTGAAAGTGATTCGTGTTTTTGTATACACTTAAAGGGAGTATTACACTGATTATCAACACCTTGTGTGTAATGCCAAAAACAAGCGTTTTTCGGCAGCTAAGCCAATGCGCCGGCAAATAATGGCTGTATTTGCGGTCAGAACAGGCAGTTTGTTGATTTTATTCACAGCATCCGTAAGATGCAAAAAAGATAGGGAGAAGCCTGAAAACTAAGGAAAAAGACATAATGCAGTCCAATATCTCGATTGGGGATTATAAAATACGAACTAAACCTTTGCCTTGATTTCTGCTATAGTACGTTGTACTTGTGGGGATGAAAGATAAAGTGTATTCTTCTTGAGCATGGATGTTATTGTCTCAAGAGAATTTTCATAGCATGAGAGTTCATTCTCTTCCTGAGTAGCATGCTTGCTCTGGAAACGTATCTCCTGTTCGCGTTCATTTATAAGATGATCGCATTCCTTTGTCAACATAGGCACAATTATATCATTAAAAAGACTATGCCCATGTATATATAGATATGTCTCTTGCGGGAAAACAGAAAGCCTTGTCATCTCATCAAGAAGCTCTCTGTATGCTTTCTTCGCCTTTGTTGAGGCTGATGCTTCTATTTGCTTGAGTTTACGCTCAACCTTACTTTCAAGTCTCCTCAACGTATCATGGACATGCCATTTCACAACTGTTCCCGTCTGAATGGTCTTTATAAAATCATTCAGCCCAAAATCACCATACGAGGCATTACGTGCACAAAGAACATTCCATACGAAAAGTGGGTAGATAATCTCCGAAAAGCGAGATAAGAACCATTCAAAATCAAGAATATCTGGTGAATCTACAAGTGTCACCATCACACATACTTCACGCAATGACGAAGCCAAGCACTGGAGATTCTCTATAGAATAGGCGTATGTGTGAAATACATACGGATTAAAACATATCTCCTGAGACATACTGTTTGAGCCCTGCTTCAAGTAATCATAGTCAGCATCAACACAAGCTATCATGTTCGGACCGACAGAATCCTTAAAGGCTGACATCAATACAGCCTTCTTCCCTCTTTCCAGCTTGCGTCCTCTGGCTGGCAGCATCACTTGAAAATAACGCTCCGGAGTCTCAAGAGTTGAAAGAATGCTCCTCCAAAAGAACACATCGTCATAACTCTCTACATAAGCTATGACTTTCCGTCGGGCATTTTTCCCATTAAGAGCATTTGATGCCTTTATATAATTGGAATTAAGATAGTTCCCTAATGGCATAATTGTTCGAGGTTAGATAGTTATTAATCAGAAACAATTCACAGGTTTACATCCCAGGAAGAATCTCTATGTCGCTCACCTCCGTGACGTGCTCCAACCAACCGTTCATAATTACAGCTGGTGAATGTGTGGATAGGATAATCTGTACATTAGGATTAAGTTTCATAATCGTATCAATGAGACGCTGTTGCCATTCTATGTGCAGGCTGACTTCAGGCTCGTCCATAAAGAGTACGTATGGTTGCATATCCTCAACAAGCACTGTCAACAGAATTGCCAGCATCTGCTTTTCTCCTGACGAAAGCAAATAAGGAAAAAGTATTTCGCCCATCTGCGAGAAACGTATCTCATTCTCCGTACGTATTATCTTTTTTCCCGTATCAGCAAAGAAATCATCAATCAAATCTTGAAATAATGTCTTCTGCGAGGATAACTTCTGTGCTTTTTCAGCACTGTCAGGTTCACCACTCTGAAGAGTGGCAATGATGCGATTGCCGATGTTTACCTGATAATCGAGATATTTTCTCTGCAATTGGAATATCTGCCAGTCAAGTTCTGTTGTCAACGACATGTCCATCATAGAAACAGCATCAATATTCATCAAAGGACGATCGAATGAGCGAATTATATCATAACGTATCCATTTTGCATCTTCGGGATAAACATCCAAATGAACTCCTTTTAGCATGTGACTTGGAAATTCTCCTCCTTGGGCAAGTCCTTTCACCACCTTATTTATAATAGTGCTCTTCCCAACGCCGTTTACACCACTTAGGACATTTACTTTCCTATCGAGTGTCCAACGTATATGTTTCTTTCCTGACCAAAGAGAATCAATCTCAATCTGGGTAATATATTCTGCATATTTCATATATGGTAAGGTTTTAAGAGACAACGTTTATTGTTTAAATGCCAAATCAATGAGTATGAATATCTCTGTACGATATTCCTCAAGTAATCCGATCTTATTGAGTTCATCAATCATAATGTCAATTACAGATGATTGCCAGTTATCATATTCACTTTTTACAAGCTTACTAAGACAAGCCACAGATTCGCCAATACGATTCAATATCCATAGAGATATAGCTTTGCAGGCAAATCCAAAATGGTCCATATTTTCATCGTCTATCTTATCGTAAATGTTCAGAGCTTCCTGGAATTTATGTTCACGCATATATCCTCCGGCAATAGCTTTTAAGTAAAGCTCCTCTTCTGGATGATTGTATGACAACCGGAAAAGAATCTTCATGCCTTCTTCAATCTCTCCGACTTCTATATGGCACAATGCGACACGATAGTATTCCACATCGTAATCATCATCTTTCTGTGACAGTTCGAGAAACTTCTCATAACATTCCAAAGCATCTTGGTATATCCCGTCAAGGAAACAACAATTGGCTGTATGTTGCAGAATAAGCAGATTATCAGGCTCCATTAACAGCAACTTGTTATAGTAGGATATTGCCAAAGTATAATCGCCCTCCATTTCATAGTTGAGCGCTAATAACTTTATATAACCGCTATTATCTTCAACATTATAAATATTCACCAATGTATTGAGTTCATTCTTGAATCTTCTACGAAGCATCTGCCGCCCAATACGAAGTGGATAGATTGTTCCAAAGAAATATTTTTTCATCAGACGGTGCAAAAAGAAACTTGCACTTTCGGCTTTCGCAAAAGGATTACTGAAATACGCTTTGTCTGTATAAAGATAGAAAAAACGATAGAGATCATTCAGGTATGCCCTTCGTGTGAACGCCTCCACATTAGTTGTCTTATCCTCAAAGGCTGGAGCTACTTCACCCTGCTTCATCATCTCAAGCATATCCTTTGGAATCTGAGATATGACATGTGCCAAAGAGAGTATAAAACTGTATTTGTCGGAGTTACAGAAATATTGTCCATCTACAATCTTGGCAAGAAAAGCCATGGGCACATCACGAAGATTTGTCGACATGACCTGCGGGTGCTCAATATAGAATGGGCAGAACCAGTTCATCAGAGTATAGAAAAAAGAAAAGCGTTTCGCTTTTGAGAAGCCGCCGAAGAATATGTCTGCACCGTTTTCCTGCATCTTACGCATTCGTTCGACTGCAGATTCTAACGTCTCCATTTCTTTCTCTTCTTTGTCAGGATGTAGAATATTGTCAATATAATTATTCTTCGTGTTCTGCCGATCTATCATATTCTGCCCACCTTTCATCAGAGTTGGAAGAATATCGTTATTTATCGTTTCTTCATTAGATGTAGTATCCATACAATGAAACACCTGAGTCTGAAGGTCACAGAAGGTCTGTTTCATTCCTTCTACTGACATTAGTTCATCCAACGAAGACTCTATGAGATCCTTATTCACAGAGAGATCTATGCTTTCCGGCAAACCGAATGCGACCCCTACAATGGCTCTCTGACGTATCAATACTTGAGTTGACAATGCTGATATACGGCAAAGAGTGTGAAACTTCCAAGCGTCAAACACCATACGCTGTGCCATAAGCATAGCAGACAGTATTATCTGCTGGTCTATGACATCGACCAATGGCGACAGCAATAACTTCTCCATCACTGACGCCTCTGATTGACTCCAAGGCTTAGAAGTGAATATAAAATCGAAAAGGAATATTCGATACTGCAACAGTCGTTGATGTATTTCCCGTTGTTTTTCCTCTGGATTTGAGTCAAGTGATGCAAGTGCAAGCTCAGAGACATATCCACTCAAAGTCTCTTCAATGCTTTCATAGTCGCACAAATGGCGCAGAGCATTTGAACGTGATTGTTTGAATGCAGGATTTTGGTCAGCCACGCAATCGACCATCAATGATGATGTTATGCTATACAGACGTCTCTCCAATCGACGATACACCTCCTCACGCTGTGTATCCTCAAAGCCATTGGCAAAAAACTGTACCAGAAGAGAATAGTCGTTTTCAACCAATTCAACTTCTGCTAATGCTGCAGAGAGATGATGATCGAGACAGATTTTCTTCAGATCTGTTATTGTCAGTCCCAATCCTCTGTAATGGATATTATTTAGTATCTGTTGTAATTCTACTATCACGTTATATTTGAATTAATAGTTATCTAATATATGAGTCCACAGTCTTTATAATCGTGTCGTCAGGACGCTCAGTATGTGTGAACATTATCCTTGGCAAACGGTTGATGACTGCAGTATCGGCATCACAATATTTCTGCATCTCGGCGGCATAATTCTTTATGCCATATTTGTTTATTGAATCACATGCCTCTGAATAAACCTTTGACAATGCTGATAAGAACGACTTGTTATCAGAATCCATAGCAAACTGTTTCCTAAATGCCAGAACGCCAAACTTCATATCATTCTTTTTAGGTTTGACAAGAATTTTATGCCCTTCCATCTGCGCCTTCGTTGCCCAAGGCTCCGGCAACCATTCTGAGTCCATCTCGTTATTTATGAGCATATTATAGCGAACCCTTACATCATTTATTTGAACCTTAAAAAAAAGAGCTCTGACATTCACACCCTCAAACGTTTTATCTGTCAGATAGTCTGTGGCAGAGAAGCGAGTTGAAGCCACCATTTTATCACCAAACTGGTCCAGGCGGTTCAGTCTGGCAGCCTTATTACTAACCAATGACCAAGTCAATTCAGTAGACGTGAGATAAGAAAATGACAGTTTTTTCTTTTGACTTATATATTCTGTGCGAAAAATATCCGTAAAAGCACCATCAACCGAGCCTCCTATCAATGCTGTATCTATATCCATATGAGCGGAAAAACGGCGGAAAATAACGTTTAAACTGTCCTTTTCCATCCATCCTCTTTCGTAAGCAATAAGCAGCGGAAGGGCATCTATTGTAGGCATCACAGCAATTTTGACAGCATTACTCTTATTGATAGTCTGAACAAGGGTTCTGTCAGAATCTGTCTTCGAGTCCTTTTTCGCACAAGAAACAGCAAGAAACGTAAACAAACATATATATAAAGGCAGCTTTCTCATTCGTCTTCTTATTTTCAACAAAAGTACAAATAAATTTCCACGTTGCAAAATAATTTATTATTTTTGCATGGTAAACATAGTAAAAATGGTAAAAGACAAAATAATGTATGTGTGTGAAAACTGCGGTCAGGAAAGCGCCAAATGGCTTGGCAAATGTCCGTCCTGCAACCAGTGGAACACCTTTAAGGAGATTCGTGTCGCAGCTCAGACCACGGGAAGCAATGCTGCGCGTTCTGCAGCACATAGCGTAAGAAATGGTTCTATCACAGCTATTACAAATGATAATAAACGCCCATTTAATCTCCGTTCTGTGTCATCAAAGGACGAGCCACGCATTGATCTCGGTGATACAGAACTGAACCGGGTACTTGGAGGTGGACTTGTCCCGGGTAGTATCATTCTGCTTGGCGGTGAGCCGGGAATAGGGAAAAGTACTCTGACGCTTCAGACAATACTGAATCTCAAGGACAGAAAGATTCTCTACGTTAGTGGCGAGGAGAGCGCTCATCAATTGAAAATGCGTGCCAACAGACTATTAGGAACTACTTCCGATGACTGGTCTCAAATAAGTGATAATCTGATGGTTATGTGCGACACGCAACTGGAAAATATTTTCGAGCATATTAAGGACGTATGCCCTGAAATTCTTGTCATCGACTCAATACAGACAATGGCAACTTATGACGTTGACAGCTCTCCGGGAAGCATCGTTCAAGTACGTGAATGCGCCTCTGCCTTGCTTCGTTTCGCCAAGTCGAGTGGCACCCCTGTAATACTGATTGGACATATCAATAAGGAAGGAAGCATTGCCGGTCCGAAGATTCTTGAGCATATTGTAGATACTGTCATTCAGTTTGAGGGAGACCAACATCACATATACCGCATTTTAAGAAGTATCAAGAATCGTTTTGGTTCCACATCCGAACTTGGAATATATGAAATGCTGAACAGCGGATTGCGCCAAGTAAGCAATCCTTCCGAGCTCCTACTCACTCAGAACCATGAAGGGCTGTCGGGCGTTGCCATCAGTGCGGCAATAGAAGGCGTACGTCCCTTCCTCGTAGAGACGCAAGCCCTTGTTTCGAGTGCAGCATACGGTACACCACAACGCTCAGCAACAGGTTTTGACCAGAGAAGACTCAATATGCTTTTAGCTGTACTCGAGAAACGTGTCGGCTTTAAACTGATGCAGAAGGATGTGTTCTTGAATATAGCCGGCGGACTTCGCGTCACCGACCTTGCTATGGATCTGAGTGTCATTGCAGCAGTACTTTCGAGCAATGTCGACACTCCAATAGATGCAGGTTGGTGCATGTGTGGCGAAGTGGGACTGAGCGGAGAGGTGCGACCTGTGAATCGTATCGACCAGCGTATATCAGAAGCAGAAAAGCTCGGTTTCTCCGATATTATCATTCCAAAATACAATCTTCAGGGCTTAAATACGAAGAAATTTGCTATTAGAATTCATACCGTCAAGAAGGTTGAGGAAGCTCTCCGCTGTCTGTTCGGATAAAAAGATTTTGAGCCTGATTGTCCGAACGCCGTTCGGACAATCACAATTAAAAACATAATGAAATAACGAACACAGCTTATTAATATTGAAAAAATAGACATGACATCAAATAATGATAATAAGATTGCGAAGGATGCAGCAATAATAGTATCCGGAGGCATGGATTCCGTTACCATGCTCTACGAATATAAAGAACACATTGCCCTTGGCATATCGTTCGACTATGGTAGTAACCATAATACAAAGGAGCTTCCTCTTGCAGCAATGCACTGTGAACGCCTTGGAATAAAGCATATAACCATACCATTATCTTTCATACACGAGTATTTCAAGTCAAGTCTGATTGAAGGAAGTCACGCCATTCCAGAGGGAGAATACAACGAGAACAACATGAAATCGACGGTAGTACCTTTCCGAAACGGCATAATGCTCAGCATTGCTGTAGGTATAGCCGAGAGCAATGGACTAAAGCGTATATTCATCGCCAATCACAGTGGCGACCACACAATATATCCAGACTGCCGACCGGAATTTATTGATGCAATAAATAATGCTTCTATGGTAGGAACATACGAGCATTTGACAATAGAAGCACCATATACAGACATTACCAAGACAGATATTGCCAAACATGGCAAAGCTCTTGGATTGGACTATTCCGAGACATGGTCGTGTTACAAAGGCGAAAAACATCATTGTGGGAAATGCGGCACTTGTGTGGAGCGTCGTGAAGCGCTGAAATTGGCAGGTATAGAGGACAACACAATATATATGGGGTAATGAACATTCGTGTTTGTTATATAAAAATCGGTAGAGGGAGTTTTATAT
>CAJPPF010000100.1 GCA_905372445.1 uncultured Prevotella sp.
GCTTTAAGAGTTGGGAACATCTGTGAATAGCGTGGGTACACCATATTGCTCACCCAGTTACAAACCCAAAAAGCACTTCCGTCAGAAAATGTAATATCATCGGCTTTTGGATCATTAAAACATGCTGGTGGCATTGTATTGCCACAATATACAGGCACAAAAGGCACCATGTTTGCATCATCATTGCCAAACCATATAATACCACCAATCTTACGAGGCATCCATGAACGCAACTGACTTACGAATGTGAATGCACTCTGCTGGGTAGATACAGGACGCTCATTAAAATAACTTTTTCCGTCCACTTTAAATGAAAGTGGTGACGGGCGGTATGGCATATTCCACAGACCCTCGCCAAGTTCATTTTCAAGAGCAAACGGTGTGCCCTCGTAGTGGTCACGCATACAGTTTCTAACATCACTTACACCAAGTTTCTTATCAGGAATGATCCATAAAGGCATCTCTTCACACTCGTCAAGCGGTTTCTTGCCTGCGACATAATCAACATATTGGCTCATGTCTTTATAATGGTTGAACAGAGTCCATACTCTGGCATCGCAGTAGCGACGACCACCAAAGTCTGGCTTAGCATACGCATCACGGAAACTGAAGTCTGCATCCTTGCCGCTAAAGTAACCCATCTTTCTTGCATAAGAAATCACATCTTTCGAGAACATGACATTTTTCTTGTCCTTCTGATTGAATGTTCGTATTCTACTCTGGTTAGCATGAGCACATATTGCATCATCCGGAATACGCAATGCCACCCATACAACTTTCTTTGAACCGGCGCCCTGCCCCATCATTTCCATAATCCACGCCTCATTAGGATCGCAGATAGTAAAGGTCTCTCCGGCAGAGTAATAACCATAATTCTCTGCGAGTGTCGTCATGACCTTTATTGCTTCACGTGCAGACTTGGAGCGTTGCAGAGCTACATATATCAATGAACCATAATCCATGATACCTGTTGAGTCGGTCATCTCTTCACGACCGCCAAAAGTGGTCTCTGCTATGGAAACCTGATATTCGTTGATGTTGCCGAGTACGTTATATGTCTCAGGTGCTTCAGGAATCTCACCGAGATAACGATTAGTATCCCATTCGTATATCTTACGCATATCACCTTTTGCATGACGAGCAGCAGGATAATGCGCCATACTCATGTATACTCCATAAGAGTCGGCACTATACGAACACATAACTGAGCCATCGACACTGGCATCTTTTCCTACAATTAAGTTTGTACATGCCTGACTACGGTGTGCGAACACTATGAACAGCAGCATGCATGATAGAATCATCTTTTTCATACTTGTATTTATTTATTGAGTCTTGTTTTATAGGTCCTGTTGTATGCATCTTGATGAGTGATATGTCCTTGAGGATCATCATCTTCACTGTTGATGAGTTCCGGTCATTGGCATTACTACTCTGACGATGTATGAAGTATCCCTTTATTTCTTTAACACCTAAATGGTCATGATCCTCTATTTGAATAGTTCGTTCCGTTGGAGAAGTAAGGGAAGAAGTCTGGGTGATGATGCTATCGTTCTGTAAGCGCATAGTCATAATAACATATCCGTTACGCATTCCATCCTGATAGATAAAGTCGGTTTTAAACTTAAGCATAAATCTGTCACCTGCCCTGAAGGTACTGTCTGCCTTGAAAGAGAAACGCATCATATTGTACGGTGTCTCAGGCGATAATACTTTTACACGTTCCATGTTCCAGATGTTAGCAGTATCTCCGCTTGCATTATTTGAAGCAATCAACATATCACTGCCGTCTAAGCCCTGTAGTCGAGCTTCATTCTCAATACGCTTTTCCAGACGTTCGTATATATTATTCATCATATCGGCATGACGCATATAGTATACCATTGATGAGTCAAATTCTGATTGTCCTATCCCATGTTTTGAAAACACCGCTTCAATATACTTACGCATTGTAGTGGAATCAAGATTTAACGTCCGTGATATACCATCAGCAATATGATAATCGTATAGTACATCTGTCATTTTTCCTTCTGAAATTACCAACTTTTTCGACTCTCTATTACATGAACCGAAAGCAAATACTATCATAAAGAACAGTAACAGCAATAATGGTGTATATCTTTTATGTACAATCATTTAATCGTCTGTATTTTCATTCTTGTCTGTTAAAGAGACATCCTTCTTAGCAAATCGTGTCCTCTCAAAGAATACCTTAGAGAAGTTCTCCAATTCTTTTCGATAAAACAATACAAGCACTACCATTCCTACAGATATGCTTGAGTCTGCGAAGTTGAATACAGGAGAAAAGAAAACATTACCGCCAATGAGAGGCATCCACTCCGGCCAATGAAAAAGAGGAAAGTAGAACATATCTACAACCTTACCTTGAAGCAGCGGAGCATAACCCTGGCCAAAATGAACAAACTCTGATATATTATATGGAGAAGACACAGTGAATATCTGTCCATAGAATAAACAATCAAATATGTTTCCTGCCGCTCCTGCTAAAATCATTGACAGACATACCACATAACCTAAATTATGAGGACGACTTATCACCTTATATATATAATACCCAATGACACCACTTGCGAATATTCTAAACAGGGTAAGTATTGGTTTATCAATGAACGACATGCCGTAAGCCATACCATTATTCTCAATGAAGACTATATAGAACCAGTCAGTGATGTGTATGGATTCACCGAGTTGCATGTGTGTCTTCACCCAAATTTTAATGATTTGGTCGACAACTATAAACAAAAGGATGAGGAGGCATACTCCCCACCCTGTGTATTTATACTTTTTCAATTTTCACTATCATTTTGAATGTTTCCAAATCAATCTCTGTTCCACCGTCAGCATTACCAGTGGTGATGTTGTTTGCAAGAACCTGTGAAGCAATATGCTCACCGAATTTATCCAGTGCAGATTTGGTCTCATCACACTCTGAGAGAACAACGTTGATGCGGTCGGTAATTTCAAGACCACTTGACTTACGCAGTGTCTGAATCTGTTTCACGATACGACGTGCATTACCCTCAATCATCAGTGCAGGAGTAATAGTAATATCGAGTGCAACAGTTATCGCGCCTTCGTTCGTTACTGTCCAGCCAGGAATATCTTCAGAAATGATTTCCACGTCATCAAGTTCAATAACTACCTGCAGCTCATTAGCCTTAAGTGTAATCTGCTTCTTGTCCTCAAGTTCGGCTATTTGTTCCTGTGTCATTGCCATAACAGCATTATTCACATCTTTCATCATCTTACCGAACTTCTTACCCATTGTGCGGAAGTTGCACTTAACTTTCTTCACAAGGATGCCGGCTCCACTATCTATGAAAGAAAGTTCCTTCACGTTAGTCTCTGTCAGGATAACGTTTGCCATACGTTCTATACGTGCACGCAACATGCTGTCAGTGGCAGGAATAGATATTGTCTGAAGAGCTTGGATTACAGGAATCTTCACTTTCTTACGAAGTGACAGAACCATTGACGTCACCTGCATTGCGAGTTCCATGCTTTGTTCAAGCTCAAGGTCTATTTTCTGTTCGTCAACCTCTGGGAAGAATGCAAGATGCACACTCTCGGAAAGGTCTTTACCTGTAACAGAATTGAGATCGCGGAACAGCCGATCAGAATAGAACGGAGCAATCGGTGCAATAAGTCGTGCTATAGTCTCAATACATGTGTACAATGTCTGATAAGCAGAGAGTTTGTCTTGTGTCATTCCTCCACCCCAGAATCGTTTCTTATTCAGACGGATGTACCAGTTAGACAGTTTGTCAATGACAAAGTTCTGTATCAGGCGTCCTGCCGGTGTCGGGTCGAAATCAGCAAAAGAAGCATCCACCTGCTTTACGAGAGTGTTGAGTTCAGACAACAGCCAGCGGTCGAAGTCAGGACGTTCTTTGAATGGTACATCATCTTCTTCATACGTAAATCCGTCGACATTTGCATAAAGGGTAAAGAATGAGTAAGCCTGATATAGCTTGATGAAGAACGAGCTTGTCACTTCTTTAACACCGTCAGGATCGAAGCTAAGGTTATCCCAAGGACTGGAGTTTGTAAGCATATACCAACGAACAGCATCCGTACCATACTGATCTATACAATCAAAGGGGTTAATGACATTTCCAAGTCTTTTTGACATCTTTACTCCATTCTTGTCAAGTACGAGACCATTAGAAATAACCGCCTTGTATGCCACAGAGTCAAAAACCATTGTCGCAATGGCATGCAATGTGAAGAACCATCCACGTGTCTGGTCTACACCCTCGGCAATGAAGTCGGCAGGATAACATACACGGTTGTCGACGAGGTCTTTGTTTTCAAAAGGATAATGGAGCTGTGCATAAGGCATAGCACCTGAATCGAACCAGACATCAATGAGGTCAGTCTCGCGTGTCAGCACGTTACCTGTCTCGGAAACGAGCTTAATATAGTCAACATACGGACGGTGAATATCAATACATTCGTAGTTTTCCTTGCTCATGTCACCTGGGACGAAGCCTTTTTCCTTCAGAGGATTTGAGTCCATGACGCCGGCAGCAACCGATTTCTCGATTTCATTGTACAACTCTTCAATACTGCCGATACATATTTCTTCTTTGGTGTCGCGGTTGCGCCAAATAGGAAGAGGTGTGCCCCAATAACGTGAACGAGAGAGATTCCAGTCATTCAAGTTCTCCAACCATTTGCCGAAACGACCTGTACCTGTTGATTCCGGCTTCCAGTTGATAGTCTTATTCAACTCAAACATACGATCTTTCTTCGCTGTCGAGCGGATGAACCAAGAGTCTAACGGATAGTAAAGCACAGGTTTGTCTGTACGCCAACAATGTGGGTAGTTATGTACGTGCTTCTCTATCTTGAATGCAGAGCCTTCCTCTTTCATGGCAAGACATATTTCGACATTCAGGTCCATATCCTTGTTGGCAGCCTTCTCGTCGTACTTACCATTATCATTATACTTTGGATCATAGGCATTCTTAACATATTTCCCTGCGTAAGTCCAGTATGACTCGTTGACGCATTCCTCAATAAACTCAGGCGACATATCTTCCTTCACGAAGTACTTACCCTGAAAATCGACCATCGGACGTGTGTCGCCTGCCTTGTCAACAACAAACAGACTTGGTATGCCTGCATCTTTTGCCACCTTGGCATCGTCGGCACCAAAAGTAGGAGCTATATGAACGATACCTGTACCATCTTCGGTAGTAACATAATCGCCCGGTATGACACGGAATGCCTCTGATGATTTCTCTACAATCTTATCATCATCTATAGCGCAAGGCTTTATCCAAGGCATCAGTTGCCGGTAGTGCAGACCAACGAGGTCGGAACCCTTGCCACGCCAAATGATGTCAAGTTCTTTACCTTCCTCTGCTTGGAAGTAAGCCGACAGACGGCTCTCGGCAAGGATATATACAGCATTCTCGCCAGAATAAGGGTTACTGCCCTTCAATGCCACATAGTCAATCTTCGGACCAACACAGAGTGCAGTATTTGAAGGAAGAGTCCACGGAGTTGTTGTCCAAGCAAGTAGATAAACAGGCAATGCTGAATCAACATCACCCAGAGCAATATTGCTGTCGGTCAACTTAAACTGCGCTGTCACTGTTGTGTCTTTCACATCACGATAGCAACCAGGCTGGTTCAACTCGTGTGAAGACAGTCCCGTTCCCGCTGCAGGAGAATAAGGCTGAATGGTGTATCCCTTATAAAGAAGTCCCTTTTCATATAGTTGCTTAAGAAGCCACCATAGTGTTTCGATATATTTAATGTCGTAAGTTATATATGGATGCTCGAGGTCGACCCAATAACCCATTTTCTTTGAAAGGTCTGTCCACTCGTTTGTGTACATCATTACGTTCTTGCGACATGCCTCATTATATTCATCTACAGAAACTTTCTTGCCAATATCTTCCTTTGTTATACCCAAAGACTTCTCAACAGACAGCTCTACCGGGAGTCCGTGTGTATCCCAACCACCAATACGTGTCTTCGGACTTACCTGAAATCCCTTCATTGTCTTATAGCGCTGGAAAGTATCTTTCACGGCACGTCCCATTACATGGTGAATGCCCGGGTGACCGTTGGCAGACGGAGGACCCTCAAAAAAAACGAACTGAGGGCAGCCTTCACGCTCGGTGGTACTTTTATGGAAAAGATCACTCTTTTCCCATTCTGCTAAAATTTCTTTGTTTTCTTTAGTCAAATCGAGTCCCTTATACTCGACGAATTTCTTGTTCATAAATTCTTATCTTTTCTTTTTATCTTTATTTTCGCCATTTACTTATGTGCACGCGTAATGTATAATGTACACACACAAATACAGTCGGCAAAATTACGAAAAAAAAACGATAACGCAAAATTATGCTCTGCAATTCATTTGGACTTTCCGATTATTTAGATTAAATTTGCAAGCATGAATCAATCAACGAAATATAGTTATGTACAAGATCGCCAGAATCATCGTAAACGCATTATGTCTTTTGATTTTCATTGCAATGATCTTCTTTGTAGGTTACATAATCTATGACGGCATTGCCAACGACTCAATGGGTATAAAACAGATTGTAGTGTGGGTTTTACTATTATTATTCATGATATTCATTGTCGGTTTTGGGGCATATAATCAATTTTACGAACCTAAAGATACTGATGGCGAGGATGTCATTACGGACATATTTGTCACTGCCAGCACTAAAGGTCTGTTGATTAGATTTGCCTTCTTTGCAGTTTTATTCGGTGGTTCGCAATTACTTTTTGACTGGACAGATGACAGTATAGGCAATTTGTGGAAATACTTGATTGAAGGCATCTTGTTTTCATCACTAATGATGATTATCTTATATCTTGAACATATTTTCTCTAACAAAAAGAAAAAATAAAAATCATTCAATTCATTAGAAAACATAAGAACATGAAATATTTAAATGGAGATTTACTTTCATTCTATAGTCTTTTTGCCGTACTTGGATTAACAAATCATGAATCATTCGGTAGCAAGATATGGTATTTGTGCTTGGTTATAACAATAGTTTGTCTGATTCTTGCCATTCCCTATTACTTGTTTCGTAATTGGAAAACAGAGAATCGCTGGCGCAGAACATCATTAATCGTTTGGTGGATGCTCGATGTAGCTTGCCTCGTGGTCAACTTCACAATAGGATTTCACTTTAATTTCTTTCAAACACAGTAAAAGAGTGGTATCTTACCTGTATTATTCCCTTGACGTAGACCGCTACATTCACGATAACAAGACTATATGGTCAGCTCCACAATCAACAGAAATCAGTTAGGAATCTATTGACCGATTTGTGATTATTTCAGCATAGCAGCCGTCAAACAAGGATATGAAATAGTAAAAACGTAAAGTAAAAATAATTCGCACTGGTAATCTAAGCGTATTTTTCAAATAATAAAAAAATCAATTCTTGTAACAGTCTGAGATACAGCATGTTTCAAGAAACGTCATTTCTTGCGTCTAAAACCGCCGTTTCTTGACGCTAATTCCTGCGGTTCTTGGCTCAAGAACCGCCGCTTTGAGAAGATAAAACCGCCCGTTCTTGAATCAGCAAACAACAGTGTAAAAAATTATTGGTGTCCGGTAAACAAATTATAGCGATAAATCGATTAGGATGAAACCTGTAGGGGCGTGATTTATCACGTTCCGCAATTCTCTGTGAAACAGGCAATCCGGCAGGCGAAGGGGCGTGATTTATCACGCTTAAGCAATCTCCGAGAAACAAATAATCACGCAGGCGCTCGCGCAATAGAGCCAGCGCAACGGACTAAACGTGATAAATCACGCCCCTTCGCTGACTCGTGGAAGACACATAACTAAACCCTAATCGGTCATTAGACCGCATTTGCTTAGATTTGTAATTACCGTCATGCTTC
>CAJPPF010000101.1 GCA_905372445.1 uncultured Prevotella sp.
ATAGGGGCTTACTTTTTGCCAAAAATAGTAAGCGTTACTAAAAACATTCCTTTTAGTTTTGTGTCTTCCATGAGCCGAGAAAAGGTCGGCATTTGCCGACAAGCGTAGAGGCATGATTTATCACGTTCCGCAATCCACGGGAAACAGGCAATCATGCAAACTCCATGACAAATGGACTCAGCGCTGAGACGGAACGTGATAAATCACGCCCCTACGTCTACCAACAAACAACGGGAGCCTTGCGCCGCGGGAAATATCGTCCCGGCAATTCTTACTCCCACTCTATTGTTGCCGGCGGTTTTGAAGATATGTCATAGCAAACACGGTTCACTCCTTTCACCTTATTAATAATCTCGGTAGAAACCTTTGCCATAAACTCGTAAGGCAGATGTGCCCAGTCGGCAGTCATCGCATCGGTCGATGTAACAGCGCGGAGAGCCACAGGATGCTCGTATGTACGTTCATCGCCCATGACGCCTACACTGCGTACTGTAGACAGAAGCACTGTTCCTGCCTGCCATATCTGGTCGTACAGACTCACCTCTATCTCTCCGTCTTTCATATCAACCGGCACTCCTGCCGCCAGCACACGACGTGCCTCATCGCCAGAGAGTTTTGTCTTGAACTCACGAAGTCCATTTATATATATCGCGTCTGCATCCTGAAGTATACGTACTTTCTCGGGAGTTATGTCACCAAGAATACGGACGGCAAGACCAGGACCCGGGAATGGATGGCGCGTTATCAGGTGCTCAGGCATTCCCATAGAACGTCCCACACGACGAACCTCGTCCTTGAACAGCCATTTCAGAGGCTCGCACAGCGATAGATGCATCTCCTCCGGCAGTCCGCCGACATTATGATGGCTCTTTATTACCTTACCGGTAATGTTGAGAGACTCTATACGGTCAGGATAGATTGTACCTTGTGCGAGCCAACGTGCACCCTCTACCTTCTTTGCCTCGGCATTGAACACCTCTACGAAATCACGACCGATAATCTTACGTTTCTCCTCTGGATCACTCACACCTGCAAGGTCGGTAAAGAATTTCTCAGAGGCATCCACACCGATAACATTCAATCCAAGGCATTCGTAGTCGTGCATCACATCACGGAACTCATTCTTACGTAACATACCATGATCTACGAATATACAAATAAGATTCTTTCCGATAGCCTTGTTCAGCAGCACTGCAGCTACAGACGAGTCTACACCACCTGACAGACCGAGAATGACACGGTCGTCGCCAACCTGCTCGCGAATCTCGCGTACGGTTGCCTCCACAAAAGAATCGGCTGACCAGTCTTGATTACTGCCGCAGATATCTACCACGAAATTCTTGAGAAGCAGAGAGCCTTGCACAGAATGGAACACCTCCGGGTGGAACTGCACAGCCCAGACATCTTCCTTATCGCCATTACTGATGTAATACGCTGCATTCTCAACCGATTGTGTAGAAGCTATCACTTCAGCTCCTGAAGGGATATCCGTTATAGTGTCGCCATGCGACATCCACACCTGTGAGTTATCGTCAAACCCACGAAACAGAGGATTATCCTTGTCAATGGTGATAAGGTTCTGGCGACCGTACTCACGCGAACCGGCTGGCTCTACATTTCCACCGCCATTATATGCAATGTACTGCGCACCATAGCAGATACCGAGAACTGGTATGCGTCCGACAAACTGCGTCAGGTCAACTTTGAATGCTTCCGGGTCATACACAGAGAAAGGGCTACCTGAAAGGATTACTCCTATCACCGAGGGGTCATCCTTGGGAAACTTGTTGTATGGCAGAATCTCACAGAAGGTGTCGAGTTCGCGTACACGACGACCGATAAGTTGTGTTGTCTGACTGCCAAAGTCGAGAATGATAATCTTTTGCATTATATATTATATGGAATGAATAAATTCTTCTGAATCACTGAGGGTGTCGATCTTGCCGACATCCATCAATCGAAGTCCGGGTTGTACGTATCCACGTATATCGTAATCACGGCAAACACTGAGGTAGAAATCGATAATGCTGAACCGCTCATGCCAGTCACGCATAGGAACGAAAAGCTTTTGATCGATGACATGAATGCCTGCAAACGCCAACATTCTGCATTTGCTTATATCAATATCTGCATAGGGACTCTTCACTTCGCCCGTTTCGATATTAGTCCAACCTACAAGGCGCATATCATCGTCGAAGAGCAGATAACGCTTTGTCTTTCGTGCGGAGACTACCAGCGTAGCATCGTGAATCGACTCTGATATAAGTGCCTTGAGGTCAAGATTGCTTAGAATGTCGACATTATGCACAAGTATAGGCTCGTCGTTGCCGAATAGCGATTGAGCCTTCTTCAATCCGCCGCCGGTCTCCAGCAACATTGATGTCTCGTCACTGATCTTCACTTCCGTACCCTTAAGATAATCGGTTATCTGGTTTGCGAAGTGATGCACATTAACGACGATATTATCAATTCCTGCGCCATGCAGTTTGTTCAGTACATGCTGAAGAAGCGGTTGCCCTGCCACTGGCACGAGCGCCTTTGGCATAGTATCAGTGAGTGGCTTGAGGCGCGTGCCCATACCCGCGGCAAAGATCATTGCGTTCATTATTTCTTCAATGTCTGTTTGATGTTTTGTTCACGGTGGCAGATACGCACCTCTATACCGTATTTATTATGTATGTGTTCAGCAAGGTGTTGCGCAGAATACACCGAACGATGCTGTCCTCCTGTACAGCCAAACGAGAACATCAGGTCTGTAAACCCACGCTTCATATAACGCTCCACATGAATATCAGCCAACTGATAAACGTTTTTGAGAAAGACAAGTATCTCACCATCGTCTTCGAGGAATCGGATAACGGAGGCGTCCAAACCTGTGAGCGTCTTGTATGGCTCGTAACGTCCGGGGTTATGCGTACTGCGACAGTCGAAGACATATCCTCCTCCATTGCCGCTCTCATCCTCCGGAATGCCTTTCCTGAATGAGAAAGAGAACACACGCACTACAAGCGAGCCCTGTCCGTCGTACTTCGAGAATGTGGCTTTACCATCCTCGGGACGGGTATTATATGTTGTATCGTCTGTTGTCTTATATCCATCTTTGCGTTCCACCGGCTCCGGAGGGACACTCTTAAACTGTGGAAGTTTCGTTATCTCCTTTAATATTGAAATGAGATAAGGATAAGGATAGTCACCTCTTTTAAGTAACTGACGCAGGTTGTCGATTGCAGGAGCAATGCTGTCAATGAAATGCTGCTTACGTTCAAAGTAGCCACGGAATCCATAAGCGCCGAGCACTTGCAGCGTACGGAACAGAACAAACAGCATCAGGCGGTTACGGAAGTGTTTCTCGTCAGGAATTTCCGTATAGTTCTTCAGCGCATCATAGTATTCGCCTATCAGTTGCTGACGTAGAGAGTCGCTGTAATGAGCAGACGCCTGCCACAGGAATGATGCCAAGTCATAGTAGAATGGTCCTTTCCTTCCACCCTGGAAATCGATGAAATAAGGATTATCGTCTTTGTCAAGCATCACGTTGCGAGCCTGAAAGTCACGATAAAAGAAATACTCTCCTGTCTCGCTTGTCAGGTCTTTTGCAAGCATATTGAACGACGCCTCGAGTTTCAACTCATGGAAGTCTATTCCTGTAGCCTTCAGAAAACAATACTTAAAGTAATTCAGGTCGAAAAGCACTCCTTCTCTGTCAAACTCTGGTTGTGGGTAGCAGTTCTGGAAATCAAAGCCTCGCGCACCACGAATCTGTATATTAGGCAGCTCTCTGATAGTCCGGATAAGCAGAGCTTTCTCTGCCTCGTTATATCTGCCGCCAGCCTCTCGTCCACCACTTATGGCATCGAATAGCGAGCGTGAGCCAAGGTCGTCCTGTATGTAACACATCTCGTCATCAGATACTGCAAGAACTTTCGGCACCGGAAGTTTACGCAGGTTAAAATGATTTGCTATGGATATAAAAGCATGATTCTCATCGCGCGACGTGCCTATTACTCCTACACAAGTCTTACCGTCAGTTCCTGTCAGTCGGTAGTATTCCCTGTTGCTTCCTGCCTCCGGCATCTTTCTTATTTCGGCAGGGTACTCTCCCTTCAGACTGAAATATAGTTCTTTTAGTCTATTCATCTTAAGTATTCCGGTAAGGGTTATCTTTGGTAGAAGCTCAACGCCGCTCCGATGGCTGTTGAGAACTCGCTATGTTGCGGTATATGGAAACGCACATTATACATGTTCTCAAGCAGAGGATATAACGACTTGCATTGCGGCAACAGCGACAGGTTACCAATCATGACATAATCGTTTATACCGGAACCTAATGACGACAGTATCGTTGCCGAGCCAATGGTCTGCAGCACGGTCCAAATTATTCCAAGAGCAATATCTTCTTTTTTTGCGTCGCTTTTGGCATTACCGAACAGCGATGCTGTAGCCGACATAGGGAGTGATGTCAATGGGTGGGCTGAGATATCGCCAATCTGCACATCGACATTCTTAAGGTCACCATGCTCGGCAAGTTCGAGAATCTGTTTTATATCGCCGGTCTTAAGCATTATTCTCGACAGTCCCATGAGTGTACCTCCACCGAGGGCTATACCACCCAGACGGCTGATATTCTCTCCGTCACATAGGACCATAGATGTTCCTGTGCCCATAGAGACAACTATCATTCGCTCAAGGTCGACATCATACTTCGCACCTAAGCCGTCGGCGACAAACTCGTTGGTCTTGCTTGTAGGCAGACCATAGATATCTCCTTCGATGTAGCCGGCACCAACGCCGGTAAGCATCACATGTTCTACATCACCGAGCTGTATCTCGTTGTCGTGGAGATACTTACCAAAAGCGCCATATAGCGATGTCACAGGATCATTTGCCTTGATTCGTATAGGCGAAACGATGTTCTTGTTCTTGTCGAGACCTACAATCTTCGTTGTGGAAATGCCGACATCAATACCTATTATCATTAGTTCTGATTATTATTGTTATCTTTTAAACATTAAAAGAGCGAGCCTTCAACAGGTTTATTCTGAACCACTTGCTCTCTTTCATTATTATCTTTATTATCCTGAACGTCAATATTATCAGGCAACATCGCCAGAAACTCATCTTCATTCATTAAGGCTATCCCCAACTTCTGGGCTTTCTCAAGTTTCGACGGTCCCATATTGTCACCAGCCAATATAAACGATGTGCTTTTCGAGATAGAGCTGACGTTCTTTCCTCCGTTCAGTTCAATCATACGTTTGTATTCGTCGCGTGAATGACGGGCGAAGACTCCACTTATCACTATCGATTTGTTCTCAAGCACATTACTGTGCGACGACAATTGCTTTTCAGACAAAGCGAACTGCAGTCCTTTTGCACGCAGACGTTCTATTATCTCGCGATTACCTTCCTCATGAAAGTAATTCACTATACTTGCCGCAATGACATCGCCTATACCGTCAACATGACAGAGTTCGTCAGCACTGGCGTTCATCAGAGCATCCATAGTCTTAAAGTAGCGGGCAAGTGCCTTTGCTGACGTCTCACCGACAAAACGTATACCCAGTGCGAACACGACACGTTCAAATGGTATCTGCTTCGACTCGTCAATAGCACGGATTATCTTCTGTGCTGACACAAGTTTGTTTCGCTCTTCGCCCCACAACTGCTCAACACGAAGGTCGTAGATATCGGCAATATCGTGCACGAGTCCGGCAGTAAAGTATTCGTCGATTATCTCGCCGCCAAGTCCCATTATGTTCATTGCCTTACGCGATACGAAATGCTCCATTTTGCCCTTTATCTGTGGCGGACACCCTGCATCGTTCGGGCAATAGTGGTTTGCCTCGCCTTCATAGCGTACGAGCGGTGTGCCACACTCCGGGCATACTGTGGCAAACTCAACCGGCTTTGCTCCCGATTCACGCCGCGAAGCCTCAACGCCAACTATCTTCGGGATAATCTCGCCACCCTTTTCCACATATACATAATCTCCCACGTGGAGATCGAAGCTCTTTATGAAATCCTCATTATTGAGTGTGGCACGCTTCACTGTGGTGCCTGCAAGATACACCGGTTCCATATTCGCCACAGGCGTGACAGCTCCCGTACGTCCTACTTGAAAGGTTACATCCTTTAGTCGCGTGCACACACGCTCTGCCTTAAACTTATATGCTATTGCCCAACGGGGCGACTTTGCCGTCATTCCCAGCGAGCGCTGCTGACGCAGGGAATTTACTTTAAGCACTATACCATCGGTTGCAACGGGCAGGTTCTTACGCTCTGTGTCCCAATAATTGATAAATTCAATTATCTCATCAAGCGTCCGTACCTTGCGCATGCCTTTCGATATCTTAAATCCCCACCGTTCACATGCCATAAGATTTTCAAAATGTCCATCTTCAGGCAGATTGTCGCCAAGGAGATAATACAGGTAGGCATCTAAACCTCTGCGACTCACAAGACGTGGATTCAGACTTTTCAATGTGCCGGAAGCAGCATTGCGAGGATTGGCAAACAAGGGTTCGCCGTTCGCTTCGCGTTCCTTGTTTATACGGTTGAAGTTTTCCCAAGGCAGGAGAACCTCGCCGCGTATCTCGAATTCCTCCGGCCAACCGCCGTCTTTCAGTACCAATGGAATGGAACGGATGGTCTTTATATTATTTGTCACGTCGTCGCCTTGCACTCCATCACCACGCGTTACGGCACGCACCAGTTGTCCATTCTCGTAAATAAGCGATATCGACAACCCGTCGTACTTCATCTCGCAGCATATCTCGAAGTCCTCGCCTCCAAGACCGTCCTTTACCTGGTGATACCATTCTGCAATATCCTGCTCACTATATGTATTGGCAAGCGACAGCATGGGATATCGATGTACAACCTGCCGGAACTCCGACTGTATGTCAGAACCTACACGCATGGTAGGTGAATTATCGTCAGCCATCTCCGGATGCAATGCTTCAAGGCGCTCCAGCTCATGCATCATCTCGTCGAATTGCTGATCGCTCAACACCGGCGCATTATCTACATAGTAGAGACGGTTGGCTTCGTGAAGTTGAGTTCTTAACTCTATGATTTTCTTTTCGTCTGTCATACCATGGGTTTTACGCCACAAAATTACGAATAAAAAACGACACTTCCAAATATCTAAAAGGCAAAAATCAATGTGTCTGACAATTAAACTGTAAGCTGTCTGTAACGATATTTTGTATTACTTAGATACTCGTGTTTTCACGGTTTTGATTTGACTTCCACACGACATCTATTTGCAGAAGCCACATGAGTGCACAAAAGTGGCATGTTTGTAGGCTTTGCTTCGCGTCTACGACATCCCTCCATAAGGTTTATGTCGTCTTTGCACGTGTTTCCTGACGCTGTGAATAAAATCAACATAAAGGCTGTTCTGACCACAAATACAGCCAATATTTGCAGTCGTGTTGTCGTTCGGCAACGAAAAACGCTATTTTGAGGCATTACATTAAAAGCATTGATAATCAACGCGATATATGCTTTTCATGCCGACAAAAACGCGAATCAGTTTCAAGAACCGCCGTTTCTTGACGCTAAAACCGGCGCTTCTTGCCGATAAAACCGTCCTTTTCATCATAAAGAACCGCCGCTTGTTGAAAGAAAAAGCATGGAATAAGGCTGTGTTCTGCTCTTGTCGGTTCTCGAAACCATGGGGTTATGCTATGTGGATTTAGCAAATCATTGCCTTTGGTTATCTATTTCGCTGAAAAACGCGATGATGATTTTTCTGTACAATACGCTAATTCATTTAACCCAAACGGTCATTAGATTCCTTGCCTGATTTCGTT
>CAJPPF010000102.1 GCA_905372445.1 uncultured Prevotella sp.
GGTCTGTATCGCTCACTCATTAACAATATGGTTGTTGGTGTAAGCGAGGGCTACAAGAAGGTGCTTGAGCTCGTAGGTGTCGGTTATCGTGTTTCAAACCAGGGTAACATCATTGAGTTCTCTCTCGGCTACACTCATCCAATCTTCCTTCAGCTCCCATCAGAGATTAAGGTAGAGACAAAGTCAGAGCGTAACCAGAACCCTCTGTTGATTCTTGAGTCTTGCGACAAGCAGTTGATTGGACTTGTTTGTGCAAAAATTCGTTCTTTCCGTAAGCCTGAACCATACAAGGGCAAGGGTATCTTGTTCCAGGGTGAGGTTATCCGTAGAAAGTCTGGTAAGTCAGCATCAGCTAAGTAATTAAATTTTTTACGATTATGACAATAAAGAAAGTTGAAAGACGAATTAAGATAAAGTTCCGCATTCGCAAGAATGTCGTTGGAACAGCTGAGCGTCCACGTCTTAGTGTATTCCGCTCTAACAAGCAGATATACGCTCAGGTAATTAATGATTTGACAGGTAAGACACTTGCTTCTGCATCATCACTCGGTCTTGGGGTTATGCCAAAGAAGGAGCAGGCTGCAAAGGTAGGCGAGGCTATAGCTGCCAATGCACAGGCTGCCGGTGTGTCATCTGTAGTGTTTGACCGTAATGGCTACCTCTATCACGGTCGTGTAAAAGAGCTCGCTGATGCAGCTCGTAATGGTGGTCTTAAATTCTAATATGATTATGGCAATGAATATCGTAAGAGTTAATACTGAAGAATTGAAGGACCGCCTTGTTGCAATCAACCGTGTAACAAAGGTAACAAAGGGTGGTCGTACATTTACATTCGCTGCTATCGTCGTTGTTGGTGATGGTAAGGGTGTTATCGGCTATGGTCTTGGTAAGGCTGGCGAGGTAACAGCAGCTATCGCTAAAGGTGTAGAGGCGGCAAAGAAGAATCTCGTTAAGGTTCCGGTGCTCAAGGGCACTATTCCTCATGAGATAGAGGCTCGCTTCGGCGGTGCTCAGGTCTTCATGAAGCCTGCAGCAGCCGGTACAGGACTCGTAGCCGGTGGCGCTATGCGTGCTGTGCTCGAGAGTGTTGGCGTTCAGGATATCCTTTGTAAGTCAAAGGGTTCTTCTAACCCACACAACCTCGTTAAGGCAACAATCGTTGCACTGAGCCAGATTCGCGATGCTTACACTATTGCTGGTGTTCGTGGTATCAGTATGGAAAAAGTATTTAATGGATAATTAGGAGAATATACTATGGCAACAATTAAAGTACAGCAGATAAAGAGTAAGATCGGTTACCCAAAGGACCAGAAGGCAACACTTCAGGCACTCGGTCTCCGCAAGATCTCTCAGGTTGTGGAAGTTGAGGACACTCCTTCTATCCGTGGTATGATCCGCAAGGTTCATCACCTCGTAAACGTAATTGATTAATTTAAACAAGAAACGATTATGAAATTAAATAATTTGAAACCAGCTGAGGGCTCAACACATTCACGTCGTCGTATCGGTCGTGGTCCCGGTTCAGGACTTGGCGGTACTTCTACTCGCGGTCATAAGGGTGCTAAGGCTCGCTCTGGTTATAAGAGAAAGATTGGTTTCGAGGGTGGTCAGATGCCACTCCAGCGTCGTGTACCAAAGGGTGGATTCAAGAACATCAATCACAAGGAATACTTTGCTGTAAACCTCGGGACACTTCAGGCACTTGCTGACGCAAAGAATCTCACGAAGATCGGCGTTGCAGAGCTTGTTGCAGCAGGACTTACAAATGGCAAGGTACTTGTAAAGGTACTTGGCAACGGTCAGCTCACAGCTAAGCTTGAGGTTGAAGCAAATGCATTCTCTAAGACTGCTGAAGAGGCTATCAAGGCAGTTGGTGGTAACACAACTATTATCTAATAAAGTAGATGAAAAAGTTTATTGAGACACTAAAGAACTGTTGGAAGGTGGAGGATTTGCGTCAGCGACTCCTCGTCACCATCCTGTTCGTAGCGATTTACCGTTTTGGTTCATTCGTAGTACTTCCTGGTATTAATCCAGCTCAGCTCGAGAGACTTCAGTCTCAGACAGCCGGCGGTCTTATGTCTCTCTTGGACATGTTCTCTGGCGGTGCATTCTCAAACGCATCGATATTTGCTCTGGGAATCATGCCATATATCTCTGCATCTATCGTTATCCAGCTCCTTGCTGTCGCTGTGCCTTATTTCCAGAAGATGCAGCGTGAGGGTGAGAGCGGTCGTAAGAAGATTAACTGGTACACACGTTGGTTGACGATTGCAATTCTGTTCTTTCAGGCACCATCGTACCTCATCAATCTAAAGTATCAGGCAAGTCAGGCTCTGGCTTCCGGTATATCTTGGACAGCTTTCATGATTCCTGCTACAATTATTCTTGCTGCAGGTTCAATGTTCATCCTCTGGCTTGGTGAGCGTATCACCGACAAAGGTGTAGGAAACGGTATCTCAATGATCATTATGATCGGTATCATCGCACGTTTGCCACAGGCATTCTTCCAAGAGCTCAGCTCTCGCTTGACAGCAATCTCCGGTGGTGGTATAGTAATGTTTATCGTAGAGATTCTTATCTTCTATGCTGTAGTATGTGCAGCCATCCTTCTGACACAGGGTACACGTAAGGTGCCTGTACAGTATGCAAAGCGTATCGTAAACGGTCAGACAATGGGTGGTGCTCGTCAGTACATTCCTTTGAAGCTTTTCGCTGCAAACGTAATGCCTATCATCTTTGCACAGGCTTTGATGTTCCTCCCGCTTGGATTTGTGAGATTCAATTCAGATAATGTATCAGGTATTGCTCAGTCGCTGATGGATAACCGTAGTTTGCTTTATAATGTGATTTATGTAACGCTTATCATTGCATTCACATATTTATATACTGCAATCACAATGAATGCTACACAGATGGCTGAAGATATGAAGCGTAATAACGGTTTTATTCCCGGAATCAAGCCGGGTAAGGACACTGCAGACTATATCGACCAGATTATGTCTCGTATTACACTCCCCGGCTCACTCTTTATTGCTTTCATCGCAGTAATGCCTGCTCTCGCAGGTCTTCTCAATGTACAGCAGGGATTCTCACAGTTCTTTGGTGGTACATCATTATTGATTCTCGTTGGTGTTGTCATTGACTCACTCCAGCAGATTGAAAGTCATTTGATGATGCGTCACTACGATGGACTGCTGAATTCAGGACATACTCGTGGCAGTAATGTTTCGGCCTATTAATTAGGTCCTGGGAAATGAAGATATTTCTTAAGACTGATGATGAAATAGAACTTATGCGTAGGGCGAATCGACTTGTCGGTTCTACCCTCGCAGAAGTTGCTAAGAATATAAAGCCTGGAGTCTCCACCTTGGAGTTGGACCGCATTGCGGAGGAGTTTATCAGAGATCATGGAGCAATCCCGACCTTCAAGGGCTTTCCTAACCCCTACGGCGATCCTTTTCCTGCAGCACTGTGTACATCAGTCAATAATGTTGTCGTGCATGGCGTACCAAGTGGAGATGTGATTCTCAAAGACGGCGACATTGTCTCCGTCGACTGTGGAACACTGCTTGACGGCTTCAATGGTGACAGTGCCTACACATTTTGCGTCGGCGACGTTCCTTCGGAAGTTAGACAGTTGCTCAAAGTCACAAAGGAGAGCCTATATCTTGGCATAGAGCAGGCAGTACACGGTCGTCATGTTGGCGACATCGGTGCAGCGGTTCAGGATTATTGCGAGGGTTATGGCTATGGTGTTGTTCGAGAACTTACCGGTCACGGTATTGGACGCGAGATGCATGAGGATCCAATGGTTCCCAACTATGGTCGCCGTGGCAATGGTGTTATGCTCAAGGCAGGTATGTGCATTGCCATTGAGCCGATGATTACACTTGGTGACCGTTCTATCGGTTTACTCCCTGATAAATGGAGCATTGTCACACGCGACAATCAGCCTGCGGCTCATTTCGAGCATACAGTCGCTGTGCATAAGGGCAAGGCTGAAATATTATCATCATTCGAAGAAATTGAACAGATTGAAGGAAATTTATATTAACTATGGCAAAGCAGACCGCTATTGAGATTGACGGAACCATTGTCGAGGCATTGTCAAATGCCATGTTCCGAGTGGAATTGGAAAACGGTTGTCCTATCACAGCGCATATCTCAGGTAAGATGAGAATGCACTATATCAAGATTCTCCCTGGAGACAAGGTCAAGGTCGCGATGAGTCCTTACGACCTCTCAAAGGGTAGAATTGTGTTTAGATATAAATAAGAATTTAAGATATGAAGACAAGAGCATCATTAAAGAAGCGCACAGCAGATTGCAAGATCGTTCGTCGCAAGGGTCGTCTTTTCGTTATCAATAAGAAGAACCCTAAGTTTAAGACTCGTCAGGGATAATTCTTTTAATGAAAGTTAAAAGCGTAGTCCTAAACGTTAAAAGAATGGGTTGAATTCCGCGAGTTTAGTCGGAGTGTTGAGATAAATTACTATCTTTGCAGTTCGGAATTCGGGGAATATTCCCTTGTAACTATTTTTTTATAAATTTATAATCAATGGCAATAAGAATTGTTGGAGTAGATTTGCCCCAGAATAAGCGTGGCGAAATCGCATTGACCTATATATATGGTATAGGTCGAAGTAGTTCAGCAAAGATATTGGATAAGGCTGGCGTTAGCCGCGACCTCAAAGTGAGCGAGTGGAATGACGAACAGGCAGCTAAAATCCGTGAAATTATCGGCGCTGAATTCAAAGTTGAAGGTGATCTCCGTTCAGAGATCCAGTTGAATATCAAGCGACTGATGGATATTGGTTGCTACCGTGGAGTTCGTCATCGTAACGGTCTTCCTGTTCGTGGTCAGAGTACTAAGAACAATGCTCGTACACGTAAGGGTAAGAAGAAGACTGTTGCTAATAAGAAGAAGGCTACCAAGTAATTAGAAAGGGATTAATTATGGCAAAGAAAACAGTCACTAAAAAAAGAAATGTAAAGGTTGACGCTATCGGACAGCTACATGTTCATAGCTCATTCAACAATATCATTATATCTTTGGCTAATGGCGAGGGTCAGGTAATCTCTTGGTCTTCTGCCGGTAAGATGGGTTTCCGCGGATCAAAGAAAAATACTCCTTACGCTGCTCAGACAGCTGCTGAGGATTGTGCAAAGGTTGCTTTCGACCTTGGTCTGCGCAAGGTAAAGGCTTACGTGAAAGGACCGGGTAATGGTCGTGAGTCAGCTATTCGTGGTGTACACAGCTCAGGCATCGAGATAACCGAGATCATTGACGTTACTCCACTTCCACACAACGGATGCCGCCCTCCAAAGCGTCGTAAGCCGTAAGGTATAATAATAATATAATTTTGAATTATGGCAAGATATACAGGTCCGAAATCAAGAATTGACCGTCGTTTTGGTGAGACCATCCTCGGTAAAGAAAAAGTTTTGTCTAAGCGTAACTTCGCGCCTGGACAGCATGGTAACAGCCGTCGTCGCAAGATGTCCGAGTATGGTGTCATGTTGGCAGAGAAGCAGAAAGCTAAGTACACTTATGGTGTTCTTGAGCGTCAGTTCCGTAATCTCTATGAGAAGGCTTCAAAGATGCAGGGTATTAAGGGTGAGAACCTCCTCCAGCTTCTTGAGTGTCGTCTCGATAATGTAGTATTCCGTCTCGGTATTGCTCCAACCCGTCGTGCTGCTCGTCAGCTTGTAGGTCATAAGCATATTACTGTTGATGGACAGGTAGTAAACATCCCTTCATTCGCAGTTAAGCCAGGTATGGTTGTTGCTGTTCGTGAGAAATCAAAATCTCTCGAGGTTGTAGAGTCTGCACTTGCAGGTTTCAACCATAGCAAGTATCCATGGATTGAATGGGATAACAACACTAAGAGTGGCAAGTTCCTGCACATTCCGGAGCGTGCTGACATTCCTGAGAATATTAAGGAGCAGTTAATCGTTGAGTTGTACTCTAAATAAATCATTAAGTTAATGGCGATATTAGCATTTCAAAAACCTGATAAAGTTGTAATGTTGGAGGCTTCTGACAAGTTCGGTAAGTTTGAATTCCGTCCTTTGGAGCCAGGCTTTGGTGTTACCATCGGTAATGCTCTGCGCCGCATTCTTCTTTCATCCCTTGAAGGCTATGCTATCAACACCGTGCGTATTTCCGGCGTTGAGCATGAGTTTTCTTCAGTACCGGGAGTAAAGGAGGACGTTACCAATATCATCTTGAATTTGAAGCAAGTAAGATTCAAGCAAGTAGTAGAAGAATTCGAGAATGAGAAAGTTAGTATCACCGTAGAGAATTCAACCGAATTCAAAGCAGGTGATATTGGTAAGTATCTGACTGGATTTGAAGTGTTAAATCCTGATTTGGTGATTTGTCATTTAGACTCAAAAGCTTCAATGCAGATAGATTTGACTATCAACAAGGGACGTGGCTACGTTTCTGCTGAAGAGAATCGTGAGTTCTGCACTGATGTAAATGTACTCCCAATCGATTCAATCTACACCCCAATACGCAACGTCAAGTATTCAGTTGAGCCATATCGAGTTGAACAGAAGACCGACTATGACAAACTTGTCGTTGAAGTTGCAACAGATGGTTCTATTCACCCAAAGGACGCACTTAAAGAGGCTGCGAAAATCCTTATCTACCACTTTATGTTGTTTTCTGACGAAAAGATTATGTTGGAAAATCCTGACCAGGAAGGCAACCAAGAGTTTGATGAGGAGGTATTGCACATGCGTCAGTTGCTTAAGACCAAGCTTACTGACTCAACCCTCAACCTCAGTGTTCGTGCACTCAATTGCTTGAAGGCAGCTGATGTAGAAACACTTGGTGACCTTGTGCAGTACAACAAGACCGATCTCTTGAAGTTCCGCAACTTTGGTAAGAAATCGCTTTCAGAGCTTGATGATTTGCTCGAGAGTCTGAATCTGTCGTTTGGAACTGATATTTCAAAGTACAAACTGGACAAGGAATAACAACTGCTGTGAAAGTAGTTCATTCCCGTTCAAAACAAGAAAAACAAAAAAATGAGACATAATAAGAAATTCAACCATCTGGGTCGTACTGCATCTCACCGTAACGCTATGCTTGCAAACATGGCTATCTCGCTGATCATGCACAAAAGAATCACTACGACCCTCGCAAAGGCTAAAGCCTTGAAGAAGTATGTAGAGCCACTCCTCACTCGTTCAAAGGACGATACTACAAACTCACGTCGTGTAGTTTTCAGCTATCTCCAGAAGAAGGAAGCTGTAACTGAACTGTTTAAGACAATTGCACCGGCAATAGCTAACCGTCCAGGTGGTTACACACGTATTATCAAGCTTGGTACACGTCAGGGTGACGCTGCTCCTATCGCATTCATCGAACTCGTTGACTTCGATGAGAACATGGCAAAGGAGCCAAAGGCAGCTAAGAAGACTCGTCGTAGCCGCAAGACAGCTCCAAAGGCAGAAGCTACCGTAGAGGCAGAGACTGCTGTAGAGGAAACTACTGCAACAGAGGCTCCTGCAGAGGCTGAATAAGTTTATATCGCACAAATAGAGTGGGGATAGTCTTAGGATTATCCCCACTTTTGTTTTTATGTGTGGACTAAAAAACTTCCCTAAATATTTGCAACGTAAAGAATAAATCATTATCTTTTATCGCTGTCCGATAAAACTTAATGAAAGTTCTGCAAACCTTTATTTATTGGTACCACAGGCATGTATAGCCAATAGGGGCTTACTTTT
>CAJPPF010000103.1 GCA_905372445.1 uncultured Prevotella sp.
GGTTAAATTTGTTGACAAATAAGCTATATATGCTTTCTATGATTGAAAATATTCGTGACGAATAAGATATTTTTGATTTGTTTTAGTAGATTAGTTTTTAAGTAGTTTGTTTTTGAAGGTTGGTTGTCGTGAGATATCCAACCTTTTTTGATTAATATGGATGTCTAAGTCGGGGGGGGGCAGTATGACGATAATAAGAATCCTCGCTTGGATTTCTGCTTCTATCAGACTATATTTGTGATAGCAGACTTTTAAAAAGAATATAGCTCAGACAATATTAATTCGCTTATTATGTATGTTTTTTAAAGTATGTAAAGAGGTCAGCAACAACATAACTGCTTCCTCCTATGAATATGAAGTCATCTTTCATCGCATCTTTTCTGACTGCATTATATGCCTCTTCAACGGTACTGAATGCTTGACCTGATATGTTAAGCTTTAGGGCTATTCCATTAATTCTTGTTGAAGGAATGGCTCTGTGTGTTGATGCCTGACAATAATAGTATGTAGCATTCTTAGGGAGTAGTTCCATTACTGCTTCAATATCCTTATCATCAACCATACCGAAGATTATCCTTAACATTGAGGTATTTACTGTCTTGCTTCTAATGGCTTCATAAGTCTCTTTTATTTGTTTATGAAGATATTTCCATCCGGCGAGGTTGTGTCCTGTGTCGCAGATTGTAAGCGGGGTATTGCTTATTGTCTGCCAGCGTCCCATAAGACCGGTCAGCTCACATACATTTTTCATTCCATTTATTATGGCATCGTTGCTTATATCTATCTGGTTGCGTAGTAAACTTACTATATTCAGAATTGTATTCTTATTCTTTTCTTGATATGCTCCTTTCAGCTCGAACTCGTAGTCGCCTTCAATAATGTTATCTTCTGCATAATATAGATTGGCGTCGTGCTCTCGTGCTACTTGTTCAAAGACGGGACGAGTCTCTTCGCAGGTTTCTCCGACAAGCACCGGCACACCATTCTTTATTATACCTGCTTTTTCTCTGGCAATCTTTGCGAGTGTGTTGCCTAAAAACTGTGTATGGTCGAAACTGATGTTTGTTATGACAGATAGAATAGGGGTGATTATATTTGTGCAGTCCAATCGACCGCCCAGTCCAACTTCTATTACTGCAATGTCAACGTTCTGCTCTGCAAAATACAGAAAAGCCAATGCCGTTGTGAGTTCAAAAAAACTTGGTTGCAGAGGTTCGAAGAAACTCTTTTCCTTTTCTACAAATCGTATTACACGTTCTTCTGAAATACATTCTCTGTTCACTCGAATCCTTTCACGGAAATCAACTAAATGCGGAGAAGTGTATAGCCCTACTTTGTAGCCTTGGCTTTGCAGTATCGCAGCTAAAGTATGCGAACAACTTCCTTTACCATTAGTACCTGCAATGTGTATTGTCTTGAACTGCTTATGCGGATGATTAAAATGCTTATCAAGAATATGAGTATTGCTCAATCCCTCCTTATAAGCGCCAGCGCCCACCTTTTCAAAGGCAGGCGCAGCATTATATAGATAGTTAATCGTTTCCTCGTAATTCATTGTTTTAGAAATATCTTCTGAAACGGTCGAAGATAAATTTCTTCGTTTCCTTATCACCCTTTAGATTTTCGTTGCCACGCAACTGTTCTATGGTTTGCTTTTCGTCCTTTGTAAGTTCCTTTGGTACGAATACGCTAACGTTTACAAGCAGATCGCCACGTACGCTACCATAGCCGTGAACAGCAGGCAATCCCTTTGCTCTAAGTCGCAGGGTCTTTCCAGGTTGTGTGCCGGGTTCTATTTTAATCTTGAACTTTGTTCCGCCAAGTGTAGGAATTTCCACTTCACCACCTAATGCAGCAGTAGGGAAGTCGAGGAGTAGGTTATAGATAATATCCTGCCCATCGCGGATGAATGTATGGTGGTCTTCAACTTCTATATAAACTTGAATATCTCCAGCCACACCATTGCGTGGACCTGCGTTACCCTTACCTTGTGCTGTGAGCATCATTCCGTCTGCAACACCGGCAGGGATATTTATCTCAACAATATCGTTGTCTTTGATAACACCAGTACCTTGACAGCGCTTACATTTGTTCTTTATGATTTGACCTTCACCACCGCATGTAGGACATTCGCTTTGTGTTTGCATCATGCCAAACATGGAACGCTGTGTACGATAAACGACTCCTGATCCGTTACACTGTGAACAGGTCTCTGAGCCTGATCCGTCGGCGCTGCCACTTCCCTTGCAGTCGGGGCATGGAACATCCTTGCGTACTTTGATTTTTTTTGTTACACCGGTATTTACTTCTTCTAAAGTAAGATGTACTTTCAATCGCAGGTCAGCACCTTTATATATTCTTGAACCATGTGAGCGCGAACCACCTCCACCGAAGATATCAGAGAATCCGCTGAAACCTCTGTTACCGAACACGCTATTCAGTATGTCGTTTATATCGAAGTCGCTAAAGCCTCCACCGAAGCCTCCATCACCCATATTAGGTCCGTTGAATCCGAACTGGTCGTATTGCTGACGTTTTGTCTCGTCACTGAGGACACTGTATGCTTCAGCGGCTTCCTTGAATTTCTCTTCAGCTTCTTTCTTTGCTGCGTCACTCTTGTCACCCTGACGGTCAGGGTGATACTTGATAGCAATTTTGCGGTATGCTTTCTTTATGTCTGCAGCGCTGGCTTTCTTGTCGACGCCGAGTACTTCATAATAATCTCTTTTTGCCATGATAAAAACTGTGTGTCCTCATTTTTATTGCCCTACTGCCACTTTGGCATGTCGAATCACTTTATCATTCAGAGTGTAACCTGTCTGGACGCAATCAATGATTTTGCCTTTTTTATCGTCGCCCATTCCTGGTACTAATGCTACTGCCTCATGGAAGTCGGTATTAAAATCAGCATCCTGTGTGTTAATCTTATGAACACCCATTCCTTCAAGGGTTTTATTCAACTTCTTAACGATGAGTTCCCAACCTTCTTCAAGTGCTTCTATACTATCTGCTTTTGAAGCGTTTTCAATGGCACGCTCCATATCATCAAGAATAGGCAGAATGGCTTTAATGACATTCTGTCCACCGTTGAGGATAAGCTCTGTTTTCTCTGTTATTGTGCGTTTGCGGAAATTCTCAAATTCGGCTGCCTTGTATAGAGCCTGTTTCTTGAGTTCTTCAATCTCTGCCAGCGCCACATCAAGCGGATCTTTCTCCTCGGTAGCTGTTTCCTCTGCATCAGGTGTCTGTTCTGCAGTTGCTTCAGTGTTAGTATCTTGAGACTCTTTATCTATATTCTCTTCGTTAGAGTTTATATCATTTTTCTTCATTACTTTATTGTTATTTATTCTATCTCTGCTATATACAAACATCATGCCAAAATAGTAGTCTGCAAAAAACCTCCCTTTGTTGGGGAGGCTTGTATTACTTTATTAAGAGTATTTTAGTTGTACATTTTTTCTTTCTGCTCCTTTATACTCTCATCGTATATGTAATCATCGTAATCCATTAGTTTATCAATGATTCCATTTGGTGTGAGTTCGATTATACGGTCAGCAACGGTCTGTATGAACTCGTGGTCGTGTGAAGCAAATAGAATATTGCCTTTGAATCCTACGAGGTTATTGTTGAAAGCCTGAATTGATTCGAGGTCAAGATGGTTGGTTGGAGTATCGAGAATCAGACAGTTTGCATTCTTCAGCTGCATACGTGCAATCATGCATCGCATCTTCTCTCCTCCTGACAGTACTCGTACCTTTTTCTCCACTTCTTCCTGACGAAACAACATTCGTCCGAGGAATCCCTTCATCATCACTTCATTGCCTGTACCAAATTGTGACAGCCAGTCAACGAGGTTGAGGTCGGACTCGAAAAACTCAGTGTTGTCGAGTGGCAGGTATGCGGTTGTAATCGTAATTCCCCACTTGTATGTTCCTGCGTCAGCCTCTCTGTTGCCGTTTATAATCTCAAACAGGGCTGTCATGGCTTTAGGGTTACGTGATAGGAATACTGTCTTCTGACCTTTTTCTATCTGGAAGCTGACATTGTCGAACAATACCGTTCCGTCGGCTTCTACAGCCTTAAGACCTTCTACCTCAAGAATCTGGTTGCCAGGCTCACGCTCCATTGAGAATATAATGCCAGGATACTTACGTGTTGAAGGCTGAATCTCGTCGACATTGAGCTTCTCGAGCATTTTCTTTCGTGATGTTGTCTGCTTTGACTTTGCAACGTTGGCAGAGAAGCGACGTATAAACTCTTCAAGTTCCTTCTTCTTTTCTTCTGCCTTAGCCTTTTGGTTTTGCGCCTGTCGTAGGGCAAGCTGACTTGACTGATACCAGAAAGAGTAATTCCCGGCGAATACTGTTACCTTTCCAAAGTCAATGTCGACCGTCTGCGTAGATACAGAATCGAGGAAGTGTCGGTCGTGGCTTACTACAAGCACAGTCTGTTCAACATTCGATAGATATTCCTCAAGCCACTGTACTGTGTCAAGGTCAAGGTCGTTGGTAGGCTCGTCGAGTAGGAGGTTGTCAGGATTTCCGAATAGAGCCTTTGCCAGCATCACTCGCACTTTCTCCGTATTTGAAAGTTCAGACATTTGCTTTTGGTGCAGTGTTTCCGGAATTCCAAGATGTTGCAACAGCTGTGCGGCATCACTCTCAGCTGTCCATCCGCCCATCTCCGCATATTTCTCTTCCAGTTCAGCTACGAGAATCCCATCCTCGTCGCTGAAATCTTCTTTACAATATAGAGCCTCTTTTGCCTTAATGTTCTCCCACAGAGGCTGATGCCCCATGATTACTGTGTCCATTACGCTGAAGGCGTCATATTTGAAGTGGTCCTGCTCCAGAATTGACATACGCTCGCCAGGTGCCATCTCTACCGTTCCCTTGTTTGGCTCAAGTTCGCCACTTATAGCTTTTAAGAGAGTAGACTTTCCAGCACCGTTTGCTCCTATGATACCATAGATGTTACCGTGAGTAAACTTGAGGTTTACATCCTTGTAGAGTACGCGTTTACCAAACTGAATTGCAAGATTTGTTACTGTGATCATGTCTTTTAAGTGATAATTTTGTATCCAGAACAACAATATGTGTCTATTTGAGTGCAAAGTTACGACTTTTTTTCCACAAACGCGCAAATTTATAGAACTTTCAATTCTAAGCATTCAACTTTAAACCTCAAACATATTTACTTTCATCTATTTTTCGTACCTTTGCATTCAAAATCAATATAAACTATGCGATACAATCCAAAATTGCATGAATACGACCGTTATGAGGTTCGTGATGAGAACTCGCTTTTAGAGTGGCTGCTCAAAAATGTAAAAGGTAGTAAGAACAAGATAAAGGCAACACTGACAGGTCGTGGAGTGAGGGTGAACAGTAAAGTGGTAACTCAGTTTGACTATCAGCTTCATCGTGGTGATCATATTGCTATCAGCAAGTCGAAGCAAAACGATAAGTTCAAGAGCCGTTACGTAAAAATTCTTTATGAGGACAAGTGGATTGTCGTTATAGAGAAGAATATTGGGATTCTCTCAATGGCAGCCGGTTCAAAGTCGCTTAACGTAAAGTCTGTACTCGATGATTATTTCAATAAGACGCGTCAGGCTTGCCGTGCCCATGTTGTTCACAGGCTCGATCGCGACACCAGTGGTTTGATGATTTACGCAAAGGATATTGAGACGGAGCAGATTCTTGAACATAACTGGCATGACATCGTCTTCGACCGTCGTTACGTTGCTGTTGTCAGTGGCGAGATGGAGGAAGAGCAGGGAACCATCGCCAACTGGCTTAAGGACAACAAGGCTTACGTGACGTATTCGAGTGCAACTGATAATGGCGGAAAATATGCAGTTACACACTTCGCTACTCTTGAGCGGCGTACTGACTATTCGCTTGTGGAGTATCGCCTGGAAACTGGTCGTAAGAATCAAATACGTGTTCACTCTGCAGATATGGGACATCCTGTTTGTGGCGATGTGAAGTACGGTAACGGTCATGATCCTCTGCACCGTCTGTGCCTGCACGCCTTTATGCTGTGTTTCTATCATCCTGTAACACGACAGCCAATGGAGTTCGAGACGCCGATTCCCACACCGTTCAGACACCTATTTACCCCAAATAGATAAATAGATTCCTTGCCTGATTTTGTCTGATTGTTGAGCAGATTACCAGACTTGTTGCCGTGGACGTAGCGGGCTACGTCAAGGTAATAAGTATGCTAATATGCCCCACACAAGCGGGCAAAAGAAGAAAGAAGTAGGAAAGCTCATTTTCTTTGATAATAAAAAGGCACCGCAGTCTATTGACCGTTTTGGGTTAAAGTGATCCGGTTGGGGTTCGAACCCAAGACCCACAGCTTAGAAGGCTGTTGCTCTAATCCAACTGAGCTACCGGACCATCATTAGTGCCTTTTTAAAAAGCGAATGCAAAAGTACAATTTTTTGGTCAGAGAAAAAAGGAATCTGTATGACAGTTATATTTTCTTAACACTTGAATCTCTAAATCTGAGGTCGTATTTTGTATAATTGATTTTTTTGATTAACTTTGCATTAACCCCAAATCGGTCATTAGAAATCCTTGGCTGATTTTGTTCGATTGTTGAACAGATGTGCAGACGTTTCATCGAAGGCGTAGCGGGCTATGTTTAGATGTAAGGCAGCTCAGATGTCGGCAAGCGGAGTAAAGCAGTAAGGAAGTATGACGGTAATAACACCTCTAAGCAAATGCGGTCTAATGACCGATTTGGGTTAAAGAATATTAATGTATGGATTTCAAAGAATTAATTCATAATCGCCGTTCTCACCGCAAGTTTACTGACGAGGAGATTGCTCCGGATTATGTTCAATTGATACTGCGTGCTGCACTGATGTCGCCTACAAGTAAAGGACGGCGTGCGTGGCAGTTTGCCGTAGTTGACAATAAAACGGATATAGAGAAGATTTCAGATGCCAAGGAGACTGGCTCGCAGTTCTTAAATGGAGCTCCACTATGTATTGTTGTTATGGGTGATCCTACAGAAAATGACTGCTGGATAGAAGACTGTTCAATAGCAGCTTATTCAATGCTTCTTCAAGCAGAAGACCTCGGTCTTGGTGGATGTTGGGTTCAGATGAGAGGAAGAGGGCTGAATGATGGGACAACGGCTCAGACGGTCATCCACGGCGTGCTTGACATACCTGATAATCTTGAAGTTCTATGTGTTGTTGGAATAGGGCATAAGGCAACACCGCGACAGCCTCAGGATGAAGACAATCTTAAGTGGGATAACGTAATGATAATAGATTGATTATCAATTTATAGGTCGAAATATGATTAATTACAACTTAATGAAAATAAAGGCTATCGTGTTTGATATTGACGGAGTGCTGTCATGTGAGACTGTATCCATGTCACATTATGGTGAACCTTTACGTACTGCAAATATTAAAGACGGTTATGCCATACAACTTGCGCAGAAATCAGATTTGCGTATTGCCATAATTACCGGTGGCAGGACGGAGGCTGTTGAAGTAAGGTATAAATCACTTGGATTGGTCGATGTCTATATGGGTTGTGCGGTTAAGATAAAAACATACGATGAATTCATTGAAAAATATGGATTGAGAGATGATGAGGTGATGTATATGGGCGATGATATACCTGATTACGAGATAATGAAACGTGTGGGCTGTCCTGTTTGCCCGAAAGATGCTTGTCCGGAGATAAAGGATATTTCACTATATGTAAGTC
>CAJPPF010000104.1 GCA_905372445.1 uncultured Prevotella sp.
TAATTTCCACGAGGCTATAGTGAGAGGAGAGTTTATGAAGCTCGTACTCTCAAGGACCGATGAGAAGAATATTCCTGATGTGGATGTTGAAGAGCTGTTCTTTGAAGCATGTCGACGCTATCCCAGAGTGATGGTGATGCTTGTCTCTACGTCAGCCACTGGAACATGGCTTGTAGCTACTCCGGAGATTCTCATGACAGGCGACGGCACATCGTGGAGAACAATGGCGCTTGCAGGGACTATGCCATACGAGGAAGGCTATCAGCAGTGGAACGAAAAAAACCAACAGGAACAACACTTCGTTGAGACTTATATAGAAGACTGCCTGTCGGATTTCAGCACGAAAATAGTTAAGGACGGTCCACGCACTCAGCGAGCAGGTAATATTGTCCATCTGTGTACTGACTTTCATTTTCATCTTGCCGATGGATGCAGTATCGGTTATGTGTTGGCGTCTTTGCATCCTACACCAGCCGTATGTGGCATGCCAAAGATAAAAGCACGTGATTTTATCATTGCCAACGAGAATGTCGCGCGTGGATATTATAGCGGTTTCATGGGACCGGTGGGGATTGGTGGCATGACGAGCCTTTATGTTGTGCTGCGTTGTGCCTGTATAAAAGGCAATAAGGCTGTTCTCTATGCTGGTGGCGGAATAATGCCTGACAGCAGGCTTCAGTCGGAATGGGAAGAGACAGAGCATAAGATGCAGACTATTGGTGACCTGATAAATAATATTACGTAATAATGTATAGCTCAAAGGAAAACATTAATATACTGACCGCTCTGATGGTAGCGTATGGCATTCGCCATGTTGTGGTATGTCCCGGTTCACGCAATGCTCCTTTGGTGCATAACTTCAATGAGTGCCCGGACATTGTTTGTCATCCCGTCACCGACGAGCGCTCCGCTGCGTTTGTGGCACTGGGTTTAAGGCTGCAGACATGCGGATTGGTCGCAGTCTGCGTCACGTCAGGCTCTGCGTTACTTAACCTGTTGCCTGGTGTTGCAGAGGCAAGTTATCAGAAAAAAGGAATCATAGTAATATCAGCCGATCGTCCACAGGCTTGGATAGGACAACTCGACGGACAGACGATGCCACAAAAAGGGGCGCTTGGGAAATTTGTGAGTAGTAGTGTCAGTCTGCCGGAGTGCCATAACGACGATGAGCGATGGATGTGCCGCCGTCTGATATGTGAAGCTGTCGTGTCATTGCAGAGTACGGACAGCTCCGTGCATATCAACGTTCCTGTCTCAGAGCCGTTGTTCGAGTTCAATGTAAAGAAACTGCCTGATGTAGATGCTGTTTTCCTTGTTAACAGGGGCGAATCCATATACGATGAGATATTATTTACGGGGATTCAAATGGCAGAACGTCCTATGATTATTGTCGGGCAGCAGTCTCACTATAATATGGTTGATAACTGCTTGAATGAAATTTCCAAGCATATTGTCGTCCTTTCAGAACCTCTTGGCTCAAACAAACCGTCGCCTTCGCTCGATGTCTTATTCTCTCTTATGAGCGATAAAGTGGCAGACTACCAGCCTGACCTTATATTATATGTAGGAGGAAATACTATCAGTAAACGCCTGCGTCAGTTTATGCGCTCCATACCCAAATGCACGACTATGCTGATAAGCAGGTATGCACAGCTTCAGGACCCTACACAGCATGCGAGATTTTTAGTTGTCGGCGATATAGACTACATCATGTCAGATATCATGAATTTATCGCACTCTATAAAACGCTCGGCTTTTTATCATTCGTGGAATAAACTCATTGCCCAGACGCGCAGCCACATTGAGGCACAGCCAATGACGATAGAGGAGCAGGCGGTGAAGGAACTTGAAAAGCATCTTAAACCTTACACATGCGTGTTCTATGCCAACTCGTTGAGCGTCAGACTGGCTGCACGCTATTCCAATCGCCGTGTCTTTTGTAATCGTGGACTTAACGGCATCGACGGTTCGCTGTCAACAGCTGTAGGTGCTTCTTTAGTTACATCCGACAAGGTGTTCTGCGTCATCGGCGACCTGTCGTTCTTTTATGACCAGAACGCTTTATGGAACAGTAAACTGTCAGGCAACCTCCGTATATTGCTGTTGAATAATGGTGGTGGACGTATATTTGAACGCCTGCCCGGACTTGAGGCGTCTGCGGCTCGAGACTCTCTTGTCATGGCTAAACACAGTATCACTGCCGAAGGAGCATGTATGGAATATGACATCACGCATATTGTCGTCAAAGCTCCCGACGAACTCGGGGGCGCAATAAAGCGCCTTGCTACGGAACAGTCAGAGCGTCCGATACTTGTTGAGGTAATTAAGTAGGTGTTCAAAATTAAACGTATCTATATTGCTCTTATCTTTTATGCTTTCACTTTGCCATCGTCTTCACGTCTCTTTTCCAGTCATTCTGTCGCCTTTCATCAGTCGTGTAGCCCGCTACACTACTTCTTCAAGACGGCAGACTGACTGGAAAATAGCCGTAAATACAATGTCAATTAATTATGAACATCTACTTACTAAATAAAATGACTATGCGTAAATTCTTTTTCTCTATAACCCTTTTGTCTGTGGCATTGTCTGTCAGGGCACAACTGACTGTAGCACTGGGCGACACCACATATCAGCACAAGACTGACTCATTGATGCAGATTGCCGATTATGAATTCTTCTATGGTGGCAACTTCGACAAAGCCTATGACCTCTATGTCAAGGCATATAAGCTTGGAAGTACAGATGCCGCTTATATGCTCGGCCGTTGCTATTCTGAAGGAGTTGTCGACACAGACTGGGACAAGGCTGTCAAACTCTGGCATCAGGCAGCTCTGTCTGGCAATGCTGATGCCGCATATCAGATAGCGTCTTGTCTGATGTTTGGCAATGGCTTTGAAAAGGATATGGCGAAGGCTGCCGACTGGTATCGCAAGGCATCAGACCTTGGTTCTCTTGAAGGGGCTTTCGTTCTTGGCAATATGTATATGCTCGGGACGGGGGTGGAACAGGACATGGCATTGGCAGAAGAGTATTGGACCAAGGCAGCTGACAAGGGTTATATGAAAGCACAGGCACAGCTTGGGCTGGAATATTATCTCGGACAGAGACTAAAGCGTAATATGCTCAAGGCAAATGAGTATATTCGGAAAGCAGCTGATCAGGGCGACGCTACATCCGCATTTTATTACGGACTGTTCTGCGAAAAAGCCTATGGCAGGATACAGGACATGATAAGCGCCGCCTATTATTATATGGTCGCTGCCGATCAGGAGCTGCCTCAGGCACAGATGAACTTGGCAAACTTGTATTATACGGGGCAGGGTGTAGATGAGAACAAGGCACGTGCCGCCTATTGGTATGAGGCTGCTGCAAAACATGGACTGAAGGAGGCTCAGACGGCTCTTGCCAATATGCTTCTCACTGGCGACGGTATAGAGAAAGACGAGCAAAAGGGTTCTGTGTGGATGAAGATAAGCGAGAAAAACAAATAACTGTGATTTTATAGAATAACGAATTGGAATGTTATGAAAAGAGACTGGAAAAAAATACATGACTTCGAGGAGATTTCTCTCGAGGAGTTTGAGGGGATAGCAAAGATTTCTATCTGCCGTCCTCGTTATAGAAACGCTTTCACCCCAAAAACGACACTCGAGCTGTCGCAGGCTTTCAATATCGTGCGCGAACGAAACGACATCTCTGTTGTCCTGCTCACGGGGCAGGAGACTCCTCGTAAAGAGGGACAGACCGACGAGGAATGGCTGCGTACGCAGGCTTTCTGTGCCGGCGGCGACATGAACGTCAAAGGGCGCGGCGGCTACATCGACGAGGCTGGAGTGCCACGTCTGTCGGTGCTTGACGTTCAGATGCAGATCCGTCGTCTTCACAAACCGGTCATTGCCATGGTGAACGGCTTTGCCATCGGTGGCGGACATGTGCTTCATGTGGTCTGCGACCTTACCATTGCCTCTGACAATGCCCGCTTCGGACAGACAGGACCGAAGGTGGGTTCGTTCGATGCGGGCTTCGGCTCAAGTTATCTGGCGCGTATCGTCGGTCAGAAGAAGGCTCGCGAGATATGGTTCATGTGTCGTCAGTATTCGGCAGAGGAGGCGGAACGTATGGGCATGGTCAATAAGGTTGTGCCTTATGCCGAACTTGAGGACGAGTGTGTGGCATGGGCAAAACAGATGATGGAACTCTCGCCTTTGGCGCTTCGTATGATTAAGGCGGGATTGAATGCGGAGCTCGACGGGCAGGCAGGCATACAGGAACTTGCCGGCGATGCAACAATGATATATTATATGCTTGATGAGGCGCAGGAAGGCGGACGTGCTTTCCTTGAGAAACGTAAACCGAATTGGACAGTAAAGTGAACATAGATTTATTTCATAGAACCCTGCACTTCAGGACTCCTGCACGCACCAGCCGCGGAGCATACGATGTGCATAACATGGTTATTGTCTCTATGACCGATGACGAGGGAAACATCGGTCTTGGCGAATGTGCTCCATTGCCTGATCTGAGCCATGACCGCAATGCTTATATACACATGAGCGACGTGGCGCGACTTATCAATGAAGCTGTTGCGAGCGACGACTATGCTGAGCGCCTGCGGCAATATCCGGCATTGCTCTTTGCACTGGAGTCTGCCATGTACGACCTTAAGAAGTCACCTTTATTATATGATACGCCTTTTGCGCGGTCGGAGGAAGGCATCCCTTTCAACGGTCTTGTGTGGATGGGCTCTTACGATGAGATGCTGATGCAGGTAAAGAAGAAGATTCTTGAAGGCTTCCGTTGCATTAAACTGAAGATTGGCGCCATAAACTGGGACGAGGAGATACGCCTGATAGAGAAGATACGTTCACGTTATTCCAAGGACACGATAACATTGCGCGTGGATGCCAACTGTGCTTTTACGGTTGAAGAGGCAAAGCGTAAAATCGACCGGCTGTCGCGCTTAGGCATACATTCCATCGAGCAACCGATAGCCACAGGCAACTGGAAGGAACTGGCAGAACTTTGTCGGAATACTCCGGTGCCTATTGCTCTTGACGAGGAACTCATAGGTATGAACGAACTCCACGAGAAGCAGGCTCTGTTGGATGCTGTCAAACCGCAGTATGTCGTTGTGAAACCGACACTTCATGGCGGTATCTCCGGGTCGCTGGAATGGGTGAGCGAAGCCCGCAAGCGGGGCATTGATTCATGGTTGACCAGCGCACTCGAGAGTAATATCGGCTTGCGTAACATTGCGCTCCTTGCCGCACGCTGCTATGGTCCTCATGTGCTTTTCCCACAGGGATTGGGCACAGGACAACTCTTTACTGACAATATCCCTATGGATTTGGAGCTCCGGGGGGCGAAGATATGGCGTGAAGACGTGAGCGATAATATCTTCAGAGGGTAATGGCACGTGATGTTAAGTAGGTGTTCATAATTAATTGACATTGTATTTACGGCTATTTTCCAGTCAGTCTGCCGTCTTGAAGAAGTAGTGTAGCGGGCTACACGACTGATGAAAGGCGACAGAATGACTGGAAAAGAGACGTGAAGACGATGGCAAAGTGAAAGCATAAAAGATAAGAGCAATATAGATACGTTTAACCCGAATCGGTCATTAGAATCCTTGACTGATTTTGTTCGATTGTTGAGCATATGTGTTGATGTTTCATCGAAGACGTAGTGGGCTACGGCGAGATGTAATGGCAGCGCAGATGTCGGCAAGCGGACTAAAGCAGACAGGAAGCATGACGGTAATTACAAATCTAAGCAAATGCGGTCTAATGACCGATTAGGGTTTAATTTTGAACACCTACTTATATAAAGAATTATGACTGTATGACATACGAGGAATTCATTACGGAGTGGGAGAGCGATTCTCCCTTTGTGCATATAAAGACGAGTGGTTCTACCGGTGCTCCCAAGCATATGTTTGTAGAGAAAGTCCGTATGCTTGCATCGGCGAGGATGACATGCGATTTTCTCGGGTTACGCCCGGACGATACGGCTCTCTTGTGCATGCCTTTGGATTATATCGCCGGCAAGATGATGGTCGTGCGTGCCATTGAGCGCGGACTGAACCTGTCGGTGGTTGCGCCGTCCAATCATCCGTTGGCAGGACTTACTAAGCCTTTCGATTTCATCGCTATGGTGCCATCGCAGGTTTATGAGTCGCTGAAGGTTCCTGCAGAAGCCACCCTCCTCGCGCAGTCGAAGCGTATAATAATAGGTGGAGGGGCGATTAGTTCTGAATTACAGAACGCCATCTCGAAGATTCATTCCATCGAGCCAACGCCAGCGTGTTGCTCTTTTTTCTCTACGTACGGAATGACAGAGACCTTGTCGCATATCGCATTACGGCGGTTGAACGGTCCTGATGCTTCCGATTGGTACACACCGTTTGAGGGGGTGACGATTACATTGAATGATGATGATTGTCTGGTCATCAATGCTCCTTATGTATGTAAAGAGTCACTGATTACAAACGACATAGCAGAAATTGTCGATGGACGCTTTCGCATTAAAGGTCGTAAAGACAATGTCATCTGCTCCGGAGGGATAAAGGTTCATGCAGAAGAGGTTGAGGCAATGCTTCAGCCACATCTCCACAGACCTTTTTATATTACAAAGAAAAGCGACGCCCGTTTTGGCGAAGTTGTAGTGCTTGTCACCGAAGATAACGAATCTGAGTTCACGGACATTATAACCTTGTGCGACGAACTTCTGCCGCGCTACTGGCGTCCGCGCCATATCATTCATGTTGACCATTTGCCTACAACCGAGACAGGCAAACCGGCAAGGCGAGAACTTGAAAGGCTTGCGCAACGTGAAAAAACAGACGCGTCAGCCCTATGGACGTGATTCATCGTGTTCCGAATGGCGTAGGGGCGTGATTTATCACGTTCCGCCTCAGCGCTGAGTCCATTGTGCAAGCTATTTGTTTCTCGTAGATTGCGGAACGTGCTAAATCACGCCCCACAGGTTGCATGCATCCTATTTGATTCATCAATATAATTTGTTTACCGGACACCAATATATCATTTTATACGACATTCTCTCCACTTAAAGCGTCTGAGAATGTCGTATTTATAAATATAAACGAGTTTGGATTATATACGCGAACAATGGCAGATTTCAAAATCTACTGATAATAAGCCGTTTACATTCAAACAGCCTTTAATATTATAATAACATTTCTCTAAAAAGCCATTTTTCAGGCTCTAAAAAGCACGGTTTTATCCTCAAGAAAAGGCGGTTTTACAAGCTCATTCCTACGCTTTCATCGTCTTATTCCGCCCTTTTCAGAACCGAACAGCCGTTCAAGCCATCGTTATAGCCACATAAAGGGCGTTTTTATTTTATAGAATCAAAAAAACGAGAGCACTGATTTTCTGTGAATAAAATTTACATACCAAAGAAAGAATAAACCTCATCATTCCACGGAGGAAATGGACAAACCCGAATGGCGTAGGGGCGTGATTTATCACGTTCCGCATCAATAAAAACAATGGTGAATGAAAAACAACAGACGGAGAAATACCATAACACGGCAATGTACCGAACACACCAAAAGCGGAACGTGATAAATCACGCCCCTTCTATGTTGCAAACCAAATAACTGGCAA
>CAJPPF010000105.1 GCA_905372445.1 uncultured Prevotella sp.
ACCCCGAGATTACAAATCACGTGCTCTGGCCAACTGAGCTAAAGAGGCAGGTGGGTAAGCTGTTTGCATCGCGCCGCTACAACCAAGTACCTTTGCTGCGTTCCCGCCCTGGAGGATTCCGAGGGAGCTGACCGTGCAAGACTTACCCATGTTATTTTGACATTTAGTCGAAATCGGGTGCAAAAGTACAACAAATATCTGAGACCGCCAAATTCTGAAGAAGAAAATAGCAAGACGATAACGATTTTTCAGATTTAGAAATCACAACGAATGCTCACACCCTACATAACTTTAAATATACATACAAGAACACCGATCGTAGGAATTTTATTTACAACACATGCTTTAATACTCGAGTATTTACGAACAGAAAAGAATCGACCGGAAATATGCGAAATATGCGTCAAAACGCAAGTCGCTGACATTCAGCAGAATATATTCCTCTGACATAAACAAACATAGGAAAAGGACTCTAAAAAAGGCGGAATAAGATGAAAGAAACGTAGGAATCAGAACCAAAAACTGCAGGAATAACACGTTAAAACCTATGGAATGAGCCGTTGACTGTGCCATTTCTTTCTCTTTAATCCATTTTTTGTGCTATTCGGCAACCACCTGACAGTTTTTTCATTTCTACATTACGAAAAAAACGATATAGTTTTATTAGCAATTTTATTTTACACTAACACACCACTACTCCACTGCTTGTACTACTACTAAAAACTACGGGAAAAACGACTAAACGTCCTTCAGTGATAGTCTTTTCAAGGAAAAAGGCACTCAAATATTTTGCCATCTCCTCATTTTACATTATTTTTGCAGAGAATATACGCTACAGTCTCTGAAGAGACAGTGACATTTACATAATATGAACAAGAAACACCAACAGATACAATGGTCACACCACAAGCATTAACACAACTTAAAGCTTTTGCCCGTCAGGACGGAGCATTCCTATCAGTCATTTGGTTGGCGAGCTTATTGTGTATGTTCAAATGCCCAAACACCACATGGGGACCGCTTCTAATGCTCACCACCCCATTCTTCATAATATGGCGTCTGACGGCATTCCGCGAGAATATCCTCGACGGAGAAATCTCTTTCCGTCGCGCACTGGCATACTGCTGCTACGTATTCTTCTACGCATCGCTGCTGTTCGCATTAGGGCAATACCTATACTTCGAGTTCATCGACAACGGCTCGTTCATGCAAATATTGGACAACAGCGTGGAGCTGTTGAAGCCTGTCTATATTGAGCAAGGATTCAGCGGCGAGGAATTGGACCTGGCGCTGAAGACAATCAGACTGATGAAACCCATTGACCTGGTATTTACATTCATGACATATAACCTCTTCGTGGGAGCTATCATGAGCATGCTGCTTGCCCTTATCGGCAAAAGAATCAAAAGAAAGTAAGTAAAGAAGAAACAATTCTATATGGACATTTCAGTAATTGTGCCTCTATACAACGAGGACGAATCAATAAAAGAGCTATACGAGTGGATAGAGCGCGTGATGAAAGTGCACGACTTCTCTTATGAGATAATATTCATAAACGACGGTTCGACCGACCGCTCATGGGATGTCATATCCGAACTCTCCGCAGCACACTGCGAGGTGAAAGGCATAAAGTTCCGTCGCAACTACGGCAAGAGCCCAGCACTCTACTGCGGTTTCAACGAGGCACAGGGCGATGTGGTAATCACTATGGATGCCGACCTTCAGGATTCGCCCGACGAGATACCTGAACTATACCGAATGATTAAAGAGGAAGGCTACGACCTCGTAAGCGGATATAAGATGAACCGTAAGCAAGGCGACCCTCTCTCAAAGACGATACCGACAAAACTCTTCAACGCCACTGCACGTAAGGTCAGCGGAATAAACAACCTGCACGACTTCAACTGCGGACTGAAAGCATATCGCCAGGACGTGGTGAAGAATATCGAGGTATATGGCGAGATGCACCGCTACATACCTTACCTCGCCAAGAATGCCGGTTTCAGCAAGATTGGCGAGAAGCCCGTACAACATCAGGCACGCCAGCACGGTGTGAGCAAATTCATGGGGTGGAACCGCTTTGTGAACGGCTATCTCGACCTCATCACACTGTGGTTTCTCTCAAGCTTCGGCAAGAAACCAATGCACGTGTTTGGATTCCTTGGCTCAATAATGTTCTTCATCGGATTCGTAAGTGCATTCATAATAGGAGCAAACAAGATATACTGTCTCACCACAGGCACTCCGGCACGTCTTGTCACCGACTCGCCTTATTTCTACATCTCACTGACGATGATGATAATAGGCACACAGTTTTTCCTTACAGGCTTCGTGGGCGACCTTGTCAGCCGTTCGTCACAAAACAGAAACGACTATCAGATAGAAACGACTCTCAGATGCACAGAGCAATAATAAGAAATATAGCCATTGCCTCATTGCTGCTCGTTGCTGTCGGCAATGCGTACGCACAAAAACGCAAGATTGTGGCAGTGAAGGACACCGTAAAGGTGGCTTTCCTGAACGGTATATATGTTTATGCCGACTTGATCGGGGCTTATCAGATGCTGCAGAGCGACCACGGACAGTGGCAAGGCGGCGTCAGAGTGAACCTGAGAGACCGATATTTCCCTGCTGTAGAGGCTGGACTGGGCAAGGCGGACATGAAGGAGACATATACACCAGATCTGAAATACAAAACGAAAGCACCATTTTTCAGAATTGGCTGCGACTTCAACATTCTCAACAACAAACACGATATCTATAAGGCGTTTGCAGGATTCAGATATGGATTCACGGCATTCAACTACGACATCATCACAACAAATCCCGAATATACGGAGGATAACAAAACTGTTCCTGCCTACATTGCCTACAACAACCAACACGGCATGTTACATTGGATAGAGGGCGTGATTGGTGTGGACGCAAAAATCTGGGGTCCACTACATTTAGGATGGGACGTGCGCTACCGGCGACGACTGGCAAAGAAATACGACACCACAAGCGAGCCTTGGCATGTGCCCGGCTACGGCAACGGGAAACCGACGGTCATGACAGCAAATTTCAATCTTACACTTGCATTCTGACATGAAGAAAAAGAAAATCTTTCATATTCTATTTCTGATTGCCCTCATCACGGGCACCATTTATGTGGCACGCAGCGAAAAGAACGCCCCTTACCGCCACACAAGCGGACAAGTCTTCGGAACATACTATAACATAACCTACCAGGCTGACCACGACCTCGAGAAGCATATACTTGAAGTGTTCAGAAAGATCGATGTCTCGCTGTCAATGTTCAACGACAAGAGCACAATATCGCGCATCAACCGCAACGAGAAGGTAATGGCTGACGATATGCTTGCCTACCTGTTTCCTCGTGCCATGAAGGTGTCAGATGCCACAGACGGCGCGTTCGACATCACTGTTGCCCCACTTGTCAACGCATGGGGGTTCGGATTCAAGCACGACAAATGGCATGCAGAGGCGGCAATAGACAGCATCAGGCAGTTTGTGGGTTACAAGAAAGTGCGTCTCGACGACCGTACCATAAAAAAGGACGACCCACGCATAATGATAGACTTTTCCGCCATTGCCAAAGGTTATGCCTCTGATGCCGTAGCTGACATGCTCAAGAAGGCTAAGGTACGTAATTTCATGGTTGAGATTGGTGGCGAGATAGTGGTTAAAGGCAAGAACGATAAAGGTACAGACTGGAAGATAGGTATAACAAAGCCTACGGAAAACAACGAAAGGAAAGAGAACCAGTGTATTCTCACACTGACCGACTGCGCTATAGCAACAAGCGGCAACTACAGAAATTTCATTGTCAAGGACGGAGTGAAATACGCACATACCATCGACCCTCGCACCGGATATCCCGTTCAACAAGACATCATATCATCGACCATTGTCGCACGCCATTGTTATGAGGCTGATGCCTACACCACATCATTCATGGTGACAGGACTGGAGAAAGCGAAAGAGATTCTCGCACAGCAGCCTCGAATTGATGCATACTTCATATATATTGGCAAGGACGGCAAGCAGGCGGTGTGGATGACAGAGGGCATGAAGAAATATCTGCAGTAATATTTTTCCACACAGCCATCGACAATGTATACTATCAATTTCACAGATAAGCTGCTTGCCACTCCCTTATTTCAGGGATTAAGCAAATCCGACCTTAACGAAATCGTCGGTAACACGAAATTCAGCTTTTCGAAATATGAAGCTGGCAAGACTATTGTTCGCGCAGAAAGCTACTGCAATGACTTGATGTTCCTGCTCAACGGCAGTGTGGAGGTGTCAACTGACGCTGCGGACCATTCTTTTACTTTCACCGAGATTCTCAATGCTCCGCTGCAGGTTCAACCGCAGCGAATGTTTGGACTTAACCAAAATTACACATCTACATATAAAGCCTACACACGCTGCAATTTCATGAGGCTTAGCAAGACTGAGGTGATGAAACTCTACACAAACTATGAAGTGTTCCGCATAAACCTCATAAACTTGTTTGCAACGGCTATTCAGAGATATGAACACAAGGTCTGGGCTTTACCGGGAAAGACTCTCCGCGACAGAATAATAAGTTTTATGGTAGTCCATAGCATACACCCTGCCGGGGAGAAAAAAATCAAGATTAAGATGACCACACTGGCACACGAGCTGAATGAATCGCGCCTTAATATCTCCATTGAACTTAATAAGTTACAGGACGACGGGCTTATTTCACTGAGCCGTGGCATGATTATCGTCCCGGCATTGGAACTCTTGCGCCAATAATAAACCCTAATCGGTTATTAGATCGTATTTGATTAGATTTGTTATTACCGTCATGCTTCCTGTCTGCTTTAGCCCGCTTGCCGACATCTGCGCTGTCATTTCATCTCGACGTAGTCCGCTACACATTCGATGAAACGTCAGCACATCTGCTCAACAATCGAACAAAATCAGTCAAGGACTCTAATGACCGATTCGGGATAAAACGTGCTTATATGAATAACAAAAAGCCCCAACCGTCAGGCTGAGGCTTAACTTTGAGGTGCCTACCCGATTCGAACGGGTGTTCACGGTTTTGCAGACCGTTGACTAAGCCACTCATCCAAGGCACCATTCTCAAAAGCGAATGCAAAGGTAGCGAGTTTTTTCGAGACTGCCAAATTTTAATTTGTTTTTTTAGTCCTGTCAGGCTTTTTTCCAAAAAAGAATTGTATATCTCACTGTTTTATTGCAGGAAAAGCAGTACGGACATGCTTTGCAGGCATATTAAACCCAAATCCGTCAATAGATTCCTAACTGATTGCGCCTGATTGTATGGTATCTTATCTGCATCGTTACCGCTGGTGTAGCAGGCTATAGCAATAGAATAAGGCTGGTAAGATACCACACAAGCTGACGAAAACTGTAAGAAAGTCTTTCTTCTTTGATAATACAAAGGTAATGCGGTCTATTGACCGATTTGGGTTAAAAATAAGACTGGCACTTAATATGCCAGCCCTACCTTATATTATATATAGAGAAATTCTTTTCTTATACTTACCATACGAACATAGGATAATCCTTCATTGTCTCGTTCACCTCTGAACGTACCTTTGCTATTACAGTCTCGTTCTCAGGATCATCAAGCACTTCCTCTATCCAAGCAGCAATCTGCAGCATGAGGTCTTCCTTTGCACCGCGACTTGTAATGGCTGGAGTTCCGAGACGGAAACCTGAGGTCTGGAAAGCAGAACGGGTATCAAACGGCACCATGTTCTTGTTGATAGTAATGTCAGCAGCAACAAGAGCCTTCTCAGCAACCTTACCTGTGAGGTCAGGATACTTGGTGCGTAAGTCGACAAGCATAGAGTGATTGTCTGTACCACCACTAACAATAGTAAATCCTCGACGCATCAACTCGTCGGCAAGAACTGCGGCATTCTTCTTTACCTGCAAAGCATACTTCTTGAACTCAGGCTGTAATGCCTCGCCAAAAGCAACTGCCTTAGCGGCAATGACATGCTCAAGTGGTCCACCTTGCTGACCTGGGAATACGGCAGAGTCAATCACCTGACTCATCATCTTAGTAATTCCTTTAGGAGTCTTTAATCCCCACGGATTCTCAAAATCCTTGCCCATAAGGATAACTCCTCCACGAGGACCGCGTAAGGTCTTATGAGTAGTGGACGTCACGATGTGGGCATACTTGACAGGATTCTCCAACAGTCCTGCGGCAATAAGTCCTGCAGGATGAGCCATATCAACCATGAGGAGTGCTCCAACCTTATCGGCAATGGCACGCATACGTGCATAGTCCCACTCACGAGAATAAGCCGAACCACCACCGATGATGAGTTTTGGTTTATGCTCAAGGGCAAGCTGTTCCATCTCGTCATAGTCGACACAACCTGTTTCCTTGTTGAGGTTGTAGCCAATAGGATTGTAGAGAATACCGGAAGTGTTGACATGAGAGCCATGTGAGAGGTGACCTCCATGATCAAGGTTAAGTCCCATGAAGGTGTCGCCAGGCTTCAGCACCGCAAGAAAGACAGCTGCATTTGCCTGTGCCCCAGAGTGTGGCTGCACATTGGCATACTCTGCTCCGAACAACTTGCAGATACGCTCAATAGCAAGCTTCTCTACCTCGTCGACAACCTGGCAGCCACCATAATAACGCTTGCCGGGATAACCCTCGGCATACTTGTTTGTCAGACATGACCCCATGGCTTGCATCACTTCGTCACTTACAGAATTCTCTGAAGCGATGAGTTCAATACCACGCTGTTGACGCTCGTGTTCCTGTTCAATTAGATTGAAAATAGCTTGGTCTCTTTTCATAAATGTCTTGAAGATTTAAAGTAGTTATTTAGTTGATTTGAAGTAATCCGACAAGGATGGTTTTGATATTCCGAGACAGACAAGACGTTCAAGGTCTTCGCGAGCCTCGGCTTTTCGTCCGAGCTTAATTCGGACATCCGCACGCGACAGGATATAATCGGTGTTATCAGGCTCTATCTGTATCGCTCTCGAGAAGTCATATTCTGCCAACTCATACATCTTTCGTTCTTTCTCCACCTCTCCGCGAGCAGCAAAAGCCTCACTTCTGTCGGGATAGCGCTCGCAGATGATGTTCAGCAAATCGTATGCCTCGGTGTAGTGTTTGTCCTTTTGATTGAGAAGCGCAAGACCTAACATAGCCTCGAAATTGCCAGGAGCAAGGGCAAGGAAGTCATTATAGTCCTGACGAGCGAAGCTGTATCTGCCGAGCTTCGTGTTGGCATAAGCACGATAAAACAAAGCCGCTAAGTTATTCTTATCACGTTTGAGGACGTAGTCATATTCGCTACGTGCATATTCCCACTGCTCAAGTTGCAGATTCCATGCCGCTTTCTTCAATCTGAGATCTACGGAGTCGGGATGGAATGACAACTCTTCAACAGCATGTGACAGACTGTCGCGCAAGGCATTTTGCGAACGACCTGACAATGCGAGCGAGCATAGCAATATTATAAGAAAAACCTTATTCATCATATATATAACTCACTAAAGC
>CAJPPF010000106.1 GCA_905372445.1 uncultured Prevotella sp.
CTATGAAAGTAGTGCCTCCGTTCTCGCCGAAGCTTCCGCTAAGGTAGGCTATTTTATCATTGTTGGTAATGTAACCTTTTTGTCTTAGCATACGGAGTGCAGCAATGAATACATACTGTGATGAAATATGCTCTTTCTGATAAACCGGTATTACACCATAGCTGAGGTTCAGCCATCGTTGTGTCTTCTCTTTATAGCAAATTGCAAGCACTGGTACGGGACCGCGGAAAGCAGCTACATTGCGTGCTGTGCGACCTGTTTCACTGTCGGTAATGATTCCTTTGACACCAAGGCGCACCGTTGAATCGAAAGCTGCATGAGCAAGGAATTCTCTTTGGTCAGCATTTTGGCTCATAGGAACCTGGATGTCGTTCTCGCGTAGTTTATCTTTTTCTGCCTGTTCGGCAATACGTGCCATTGTCTTGACGGCTTCAACAGGATATTTGCCACTGGCAGTTTCACCACTAAGCATAAGGGCGTCTGTACGATAATATATGGCGTTTGCAATGTCAGTGACCTCAGCACGGGTAGGGCGAGGATTGTTGATCATCGTATGCAGCATTTGTGTTGCCACGATGACAGGCTTCTTGTTGATTATACATTTGCGTATGATATTACGCTGAATGCCTGGAATGTTTTCTATAGGAACTTCTATTCCAAGATCACCACGTGCTATCATGATTCCATAACAAGCATCGATGATATCATCAATATTGTCGACACCCTCCTGATTTTCTATTTTCGAAATGATCTTTATATCGCTTCCATGAGCGTCAAGTATATCCTGTACGGCTTTTATGTCGTTAGCATTGCGCACGAAACTGTGAGCTATGAAGTCGATATCAAGCTTTATGGCAAGGAGTATATTCTGTTTGTCTTTCTCTGTAAGTGCAGGAAGAGCTATGTGTTCGCCAGGTATATTGACACTCTTGCGAGCTCCTAACTGTCCTTTATTCTGTACATTAGCAATGAGTTTATCGCCTTCATTCTTTACGACGAGCATGTCAAGTTCTCCATCGTCGAAAAGTATATGGTCGCCGACATGAACATCTTTACATATATCGGTATAACTTACATACACATAATCATGTGAAGTCTCTTTATCGGGGCATCCGCAGATATATACCTCTTCGCCAATATTGTATTCTATTGGCTCTGGTGTGGTGGTGGTTCTAATCTCCGGTCCCTTGGTATCAATCATAATACCGATATGCGGAGAGACAGCACGCACATTCTTTACCACTTCGCAAATACCATCAGGAGTGGCATGTGCTGTATTTATACGCACCACATTCATGCCTGCGAAAAAGAGCTTTCGTATGAAGTCCTGATCACAGCGACGATCACTAATAGATGCGACGATTTTTGTCTGTTTCATAATTCTGATTGTTTTCGCTACAAAAGTAATAAAAATAATCGGACAACGTATCAAAAAACGGACAAAATACTATATCAACACTAAATTATTTAACCCAAATCAGCCAGTAGATTCCGAACTGATTTGAGGTTAAGATAAATAACTGAAATATACGACCGCCAAGAGAATAAGAATGATTATAGTAATGGCTATCTTTAAAAGACATGATGTGACTTTCTTTATAATAAAGATACATGCAATGAATGCGACAAGTGCAAGAAGATAGAAATTAAAGTCAGACATAATTTGATATGATTTTATTTTGCTTTTCATTTAATATGCTTCCACATTATCTTTATATATAGTGGAAGCATATTCTGTTTATTTCTGATGTAAATCGAGCTGAGGGAACGGTATCTCAATATTATTTTCATTTAGTGTTTTGTAGATACACTCGCGTATTTCACCGTCACGATAAAAGTATTCTTCCACTTTTACCCATACGATTACTTTCAGGTCTACAGACGAGTCGCCAAAGTTGCTTAGCACTACACGTGCCTTTTCCCTGCCATTGAGAAACTTCCAGTCATGTGTATTCTCCTTTGGGTTAAGGAATGGAAGAGCAGATATATTATCCACGAGAAGCTGGCGTACACGGTTTATATCGCTACCATAGGCTACGCCGATATTTAAGCTGTCGCACTCCCAACCGTGGTTCATTGTAAGATTCTTGTAATTCTTTGTGAATAGCTGCGAGTTCTGAAATGCCATGATTGAGCCATCGCTGATTTCTACCATAGTAGATGTGTAGCTTATAGATTGAACCACACCTCTGTATCCATCGCATTCTATGCGATCTCCGATTTTTACTCGACCTGTCATTAATGAAATGCCATAGTAGATATTCTCAATAATATCTTTTGATGCAAAACCGACACCGGTAGACAAACCTCCGGTTATTATGGCGAGCCATGTTGTGCTTACATGAAGTATGCTAAGCACAACGAGAATCCATACACCCCATACTATGATCTGCACAACATTACGTGCGAGCATATTGCGTGAAGCTGCGGTGGCTTTGTCGCTATTCTCGAAATGTAGGAACAGTAAAGCTTTTACAGTGCGGTTTATATACGCGAATACAAAGTAGAGTACAATAGCTATACCTATGCCATACAGACTTCCTGAGAAATTAGGAGTGTCTATGAATTTTGCAGTGAATTTATTCCATATTGTGTCGCTGAGGTTGAATACATCGGCAGCCCAGTATATGGATAATACCACGGAGCAGACACCAAGACATGGTAATACTACCGTAGAACAGAAGTCGTAGAACCAGGTTTTTGTTATCGGTTGTTTATAGAATTTGTTTCTGTTAGCCCATTGTTTCATCCAGCCTGAGATACACGTAATGGTAAGGATACAGGTGAGTTGCATTATCCACCATATAAGAGTTTGGACACTGAATAGGGTGTAACCAGCCCATGACAGTATCACTGACACGATAAAAACGACCAGAGAAAAATAAGAATAATAGACGTCACTCCGTGGGATGTTGGTGTTATTATGCTTTATAGTATTCCACTGCCAAATACTGCATAATAGCAGTGCTGGTGGGAATATGATATTTACAAGGTCGTTGGGAATCAGTACTATGCGAAAGGTAATTACTATAAATCCTATTGCAATGAGTGGGGCATAGATTCTGAAAGCACTCTTTATTTGGTTGCCCTCAAGTCGCAGAATAAGCGAAATAAGTATTGCACTGACAAGCCAAGCATATTCTATAATAAGCCCGGACGCCATGAATATGAAGTTATGCGATGGACGCATCATACGTATTACGCCAAGTATTATGGCAAGTGTTACCATTGTTGTAGCCATCATTATACTCCAACGTTTAGATAAGAAATCTTCAGTCTTAAGTCGTCGTGGCATAAGGTGACGCATTAACATGACATTGATGCCAAAAGCGAATAACCCATATATGATTATTATAACGAATAGAAAAAGAATGGTGCGAATATCCCATTGTGATTGCACTCTTGTGGAGTGTGGCTTGTATTTCATCGTTATGGCATCCGTCATTGCCTTTAGCGAAGTGCCGATGTTTTTCATTAGCTCGAAATAGTTGTCGCCACCGTTTATAAAGATATTCGATTGTATTTCTGCATAACGCTTCATGGCATAGTCGTTGAGATTTTTAAGTCGCTTCTCGGTCATCTCGTAATAGCGTATATCGTCCGACATCTGTTCACTGTTAGCCATCAGCGTGCGCCGAATGTTGACAGCAAGTGTAAGACACACATTTCTGTCTGTTTTCGACTGTTCGCTCAGTTGTGCCACTCTCATCTGGGATAGATTGGCGATGAGAGAGTCATAGCGTGCAATGTCGTTAGAGTTTTTCATTATATAGTCATGAAACGGCTTTGCCTGCTTCTGAAATTGCATATACATATCAGTAGCCTCATGACAAGCATATGTCAGGTCGAAGATATTATCCTGCTTCTGCGAGTAGAGCATCAGAGAGTTTTGCGAGGAGCGTTTGAAAATACCAATAATCTCGCTGCGAACCATTTCTTGTTGCCACTGCATGTATTTCGTCTCTTTTTCCAGTTCAAGACGGTAGGCGGTGAGTTCGCCACGTAGCACACCAAGTGTGCTTTCAAGATCAGCTTCTTTAAGAACAGCCTTTGACGGCAGAATTACGAGAAGTAAAAGTATTACGGAAGAAAATAGTCGATGGGAATTCATGCTATAGTGAAATTTTCTGCAAAGATACTCTTTTTCTTTATAGAAACATACATTTACATTGATTTTCTGAAATATTAGGGTTTAACAACATCGTGAATGTGCAATATGTTGAGACAAAAAATAATACGTTTAATTTTGATATCTGATATTTTTGACGTACTTTTGCCGAATAATAATAGAACATTATATTAATGAATAAACCGCTTGCAGAAAGACTGCGACCTGTCAACCTTGAGCAGTACGTCGGGCAGAAACACTTGGTTGGCGAAGGCTCCGTTTTGCGTAATATGATCGATTCCGGTCGTATCTCCTCATTCATTCTTTGGGGACCTCCAGGCGTTGGCAAGACGACACTTGCGCAGATCATTGCCAACAGGCTTGAGACGCCGTTCTATACACTTTCTGCAGTGACGAGTGGAGTAAAGGATGTTCGCGATGTCATAGAACGTGCCAAAAACAACAGTTTTTTCTCTGCATCATCACCGATATTATTCATTGATGAGATTCACAGGTTCTCGAAGTCGCAACAGGATTCCTTGCTCGGGGCTGTCGAGCGTGGAATAATAACACTTATTGGTGCAACAACAGAGAACCCTTCATTTGAAGTCATTCGCCCTTTGCTGTCACGGTGTCAGCTTTATGTTATGAAAAGTCTTCAGAAGGAAGACCTTCTTCAATTGCTTGAACGTGCAATACACGAAGATATGGAACTAAAGCAGCGTAAGATAGTGCTTGAAGAAACAAATGCTATGTTGCGCTATTCCGGCGGTGATGCTCGCAAATTGCTGAATATCCTTGAGCTTGTTGTAGAATCAGAGTCAACGGAGGAAGTCGTGATAACCGATGAGAAAGTTGTGAGTCGTCTGCAGCAGAATCCGTTGGCATATGATAAGGATGGTGAAATGCACTACGACATTATCTCTGCATTCATCAAGAGTATACGTGGCAGCGATCCTGATGCTGCCTTATATTGGATGGCAAGGATGATTGAAGGAGGAGAGGACCCGGAGTTCATTGCCCGACGCCTCGTCATTTCTGCTTCAGAGGATATAGGCCTTGCCAATCCGAATGCAATGCTTATTGCAAACGCAGCCTTTGATGCTGTGATGAAAATAGGATGGCCGGAGGGACGTATACCGCTTGCTGAAGCTACCGTATATCTGGCATCATCTCCCAAAAGCAACTCCGCATACATGGGAATAAACAATGCGCTGGACATCGTCCGTAAGACGGGCAACCAACCCGTCCCGTTGCATCTTCGTAATGCTCCGACGCAACTAATGGCTGAGTTGGGATATAGCGATGGATATAAGTACAGCCACGATTATCCCGGTAATTTCATTGAGCAACAGTTCATGCCTGATGAGCTGATACACACACGAATTTGGAAACCGCAACATTCGCCTTCTGAAGAAAAGCTGTATAATAACATGCTGTCTTGCTGGGGAGAAAGATATAAAGATAAAGACTTGGACAAATGAAAATAGTAGTTATGGACGGACATGCAGCCAATCCCGGCGACATGTCGTGGGACGCATTTCGTCAGTTTGGCGACGTCGTTGTATATGAGCGTACACGTTCTGATGAGGTAATAGAGCGTGCTCTCGGAGCGGAGATGGTGTTTACGAATAAAGTTGTTTTCGATGATTCCGTGATGGAGCAACTCCCTGACCTGAAGTATATCGGTATTCTTGCCACAGGCACAAACGTTGTAGACATACCGGCAGCCCATCGTCGTGGCATAATCGTGACAAACATCCCGGCATATAGTACCGACAGTGTGGCGCAGCTTGTTTTTGCGCATATACTAAATGTCATTCAGCGCACCGATGTCTATGCGAATGATATTCGTAATGGGCGATGGAGCGTAAATCCCGATTTCTGCTTCTGGTATGATCAGATTCACGAGCTGGCATCTCTCACCATTGGCATTGTCGGCATGGGAAATATCGGTCGTCGGGTAGCACAGATAGCCCTTGCTTTCGGCATGACGGTTAATGTCTTTTCAAGTAAGGATGCCGAATACCTTCCTGAAGGTGTCGTAAAGAAAGACCTTGACGAGCTTCTTGCCGAGAGCGATATTATTTCGTTGCACTGTCCGTTGACGCATGACACGGAACGGCTTATCCGACGTGATACGATTAAACTGATGAAGCCCACGGCAATACTCGTAAACACAGGGCGTGGTCCACTTGTTGACGAACAGGATGTGGCTGATGCCTTACAGTCAGGACGGCTTGGAGCATATGCTGCCGACGTATTATCTGACGAACCTCCAAAGGCAGACAATCCTCTGTTCGCTTGCAAGAACGCTTATATAACACCACATCTTGCATGGGGCACTGTCGAGGCACGCAGCCGTCTCTTCGCCATAGCATTGGAGAATGTCAGGGCGTATTGCAATGGAAAACCAAAGAATGTGGTATAACAGAAACAAAGATGCAACCATTAGAACCATTAATATCACAAACATTCATTCAGATTCTTGAGTTTGTAGGTACATTTGCTTTCGCCATTTCCGGAATCCGCCAGGCAGCCGCTAAGAGGTTCGACTGGTTTGGTGGATTTGTCTGTGGCATTGCCGTTGCCATTGGCGGCGGAACGCTACGCGATTTAATGCTCGGAGTGACACCTTTCTGGATGACGAACTCGTTTTATATCATCTGCACCATCCTGGCTCAGATTTTTGTCATCGTATTCAGTCGTTCGTTGAAACATCTCGATAACGCATGGTTTGTCTTTGATACAATCGGCTTGGCATTGTTCACAATAGTAGGCATACAGAAGACAATCTTCTGCGGTTATCCTTTCTGGGTGGCTATTATCATGGGAAGCATCACGGGAGCGGCAGGCGGTGTCATACGCGATGTCCTTTTAGACACGGCACCGATCATATTCCGCAAAGAATTCTACGCCATGGCATGTATCCTTGGCGGTTTGCTCTATTGGGCACTCATTGCAACGGGCGTTGCCATAGAAGTAGCGTCATTGTTGACATTCCTGCTCATCTGCCTTCTTCGTTTTCTTGCAGTGAAATATGGAATATCATTACCGACATTTAATTTAGACGACGAGGAATAGCAATTCCGCCCCTTCGCCGCGTCGCTTGCCGAGCGGGTCTTCTGCAGCGCGCCGGCTGTCTGCTGTGCAGATCAATGGTGCCGATCTGAATCACTTTACTTTCGTTTGCCATAATGAATTCTTTTTTTTGATGAAATGATTATAAATTGTTTCTTGTTTTTCGTCCCGCTGTTTGCCGGGGCGCTTGCCGAGCTTCGGAAAGTCTCCCGCTGTTTGTCGGGGCGCTTGCCGAACTTCGGAAAGTCTCCCGTCGTTTGTCGGGGCGCTTGCCGAACTCCGGCATTTAACATCCGTTATACCTTGACGTTTTCCGAACTCCGGCAT
>CAJPPF010000107.1 GCA_905372445.1 uncultured Prevotella sp.
GTACAGACAAAACCACCGACCTTGCACTGATAAAGATTGACGGCAAGAACCTCCCTACCCTGCCTATCGGCGACTCCGACAAACTTAAAGTTGGAGAGTGGGTTCTGGCAGTTGGAAACCCATTCACCCTGAACTCAACAGTTACGGCAGGTATCGTTTCGGCAAAGGCACGTTCACTTGGCGCCAACGGTGTAGAGTCGTTCATCCAGACCGACGCAGCCATCAACTCTGGAAACTCTGGTGGTGCACTGGTGAACACTCAAGGCGAGCTTATCGGCATCAACGCGATGCTCTTCTCTCAGACAGGTTCTTATAGCGGTTACGGATTCGCAATCCCTACGAGTATTATGAATAAGGTGGTTGACGACTTGAAGAAGTACGGCACCGTACAGCGCGCGCTGCTTGGTATTCAGGGAAGAAATGCTCACGACTATATCGACATGCAGAAAGCTCAGGATAAGGAAGTTGATCTTGGCGTGAACGACGGTATATACGTTGAAAAGATTGAAGAAAGAAGTTCTGCATCAGAGGCAGGTATCGTTGAGGGCGACGTCATCACAAACATTGACGGCAAGAAGGTGGCAAAGATGAGCGAACTTCAGGAGCTACTCTATGCAAAACGCCCTGGCGACAAGATTACACTGACATTCATACATAATAAAAAAAGTGTGACAAAGACCATCACTCTTAAGAACGCGCAGGGAAACACCAACGTCGTAAAGACTCACGATATGGATATCCTCGGTGGTCAGTTCCGCCCTATTACAGAGTCACAGAAGACAAATTACAACATAACATACGGAGTTGAGGTGATAAAGGTTGACAATGGTAAACTCAAGGATTCCGGTATCTCTAAAGGATTCATTATCCAGGACATCAACGATGTGAAAGTGAAGAGCATCGACGATGTGCAGAGCGCAGTGGAAAAGGCATCACGCAGCAGTGAGCAGGTTCTTTATATCAAGGGCATCTGGCCTACAGGCAAGAAAGACTACTTCGCCGTAGAGCTTGGAGACTAAACCTTTATCTTCACTCACATTAAGTCAAGGGCTGAAATCACAGTAAGGATTTCAGCCCTTTTAGTTAACTTTATCTATTGTACAAATAAAAAACTAAGCATAGGTAAATACAGTCTTTTATCAATTAGTGAGACTTACTTTTTGAAAAAGCAAGCCCGAAAGTCCTGTAGAATAAGACTTCGGGCAAGATTTTTATGCTCTTTAGTTTTTTAGCGGACAGCAATAGTTTAGTATATACTACTTTACTTTGAAAGGTCAGCAGGTTTCTCAATGACAGAAGAAATCTTACCAATAATAGCCTTCCACTTTGCTGCATCGAACTTAGGACGGCGGTCATAATAGTAAACACCGTTTTTCTCCTGCTCCACATCTGTGATCTGAGTATAGCAGAAACCGACTACATGAGGACAGGTAGCAAGGGCATCGATCTCCTTTTCGAGAATATCGAAAAATTCTTCTTCACTCTCTATCTGCGCCCCATAGCCCCATGAGTTTGCCCGTTGCTCTTTTGGAATCCAACCAAGTCCCCCCATCTCATCAACAATATAAGGCTGACCTTCATACTTTGCCATCCAATCTTGCTCATGAGCATTGCGGTAGTGAGCACCCAAACCTACGAATGTGTGGTTCTTCTTGATTGTTTCCGGTTCACGAGTGTAATCATGCACAGACCATATATCTGTCTTAATGTGTGTATCTCCGGAAGCATCGTTTATCAGGCGTGTAGGGTCAAGTGACTTCGTTATATCGTAAATCTCACGCACCATACGCGGGTAGACACCGTCACGGGCACCCCATGTCTCGTTGAACGGTGTCCAAATAACGATAGAAGGATGATTATAGTCACGCACTACTTCCTCTGTCCATTCTTGAATAAAGTTGCGTGCTGCCAATTCATTGTTCTCATCAAGACACCACGAAGCCTGTTCTGCCCAGGTGATATATCCAAGTTTATCAGCCCAATAGAAATAGCGTTCCTCAAATACTTTCTGATGCAGACGGGCACCATTGAAACCAACAGCTTTTGACATTTCAATATCATGCCTAAGAGCCTCATCCGATGGCGCTGTCCATATACCGTCAGGATAGTAACCCTGATCGAGGACAAGACGCTGGAAGTAAGGTTTGTTGTTAAGGTAGAAATATCCGTCAGCAGAATGAATCTTACGCATTCCGGCATAAGACGACACCTCATCAATGATTTTACCGGACTTATCCTTTACCGTATACTTCACATCGTAAAGGTTTGGTGTCTCTGGTGTCCATAGCTTTGAATTATTTATCGGTAGAACAACAACAGAGCTGTTTGTTGCGTTGACAGTACGTGTTGCAACGATTTTCTTACCATCAAGAACCTGTACAGTTAGGGTGTTCGTATTACTTTCTGTATAGAACTCAGGGCGCACAACGAGCTGGTTTTGGTCAATGTCAGGAGTAGCATATACACGCTTCAGTCCTTGAGCGTCAACCGACTCCATCCAGACTGTCTGCCATATACCAGTAACACGAGTATATGAACAGCCGGCAGAATAGAAATTTGTGCTCTGCTTGCCACCTGGCTGATGACCGCTGCGAAGGTCGTCATTGGCACAAACAACAAGGTTTGCAGTCTCGCCTGCCTTTACATAAGGACTGATATCGACTGCAAAAGATGTACCTGCGCCATGATGCACAGCTACTTTAGTACCGTTGATATAAACCGTTGCCTCATAGTCTACAGCACCAAAATGCAGAAGCACCTTCTTTCCTGCCCATGCTGTAGGGACAGTTATCTTTCGCTGATACCAGATAGAGTTAATAAAATCAGTGTACTTCACCCCCGACAGAGAACTTTCCGGGCAGAAAGGGATGATAATTTTACTGTCGAAACCTTCTGATTTATGGAAATCACGATTTATACCAGAGCGTCCCATATCGAAGGAATAGCTCCAAGTTCCATTAAGATTTACCCATTCTGAACGTTCAAACTGCGGACGAGGGTACTCAGGGCGAGGGATCTGGGCAAACATCTGCTGGGTAATGGTCAGAAATGCGAGACATACCAGCCACATAGTTTTCTTTTGTGTTGTCATAAATATAGTTTTTTAGTTTAAAGATAAAACACCATTGCCAGCTCATTCCTTATTTAAAATAATGGAACGGGCACAAGGATTATTCGTAGACTTCTTCAAGGTCTATGCCGTCAAATTCTTTTGCATCCGACTCTCCTTCACCTCCTTTACCACGACCACAAGGGTCGTAACCTTCAGGAAGATTGAATTTTATATCGGGTGAATAGTCGAGTGTATTGTCACTATATATTTTCTTCATGTATAATGCCCATATAGGAAGTGCCATTGACGAGCCTTGTCCGTAAGTCATCGACTCAAAATGAATATCACGATCATCACCTCCTACCCAACAGCCAGTGACAAGTTGTGGTGTAAAACCAATGAACCAAGCATCAGAATGACGGTTTGTCGTACCTGTCTTACCGCCTATTTCACCTTCTATATGGTATGTATTTCTTATTCTGCGACCAGTACCGTCGTTGATAACGCCCTGCAGAAGGACAAGCATCTTATCAGCCGCCTCGGCTGATATTACCTCGTTCATACGAGGCTGAAACTCTGCAATCACATTACCTTCATTGTCCTCAATACGACTCACAAAGACCGGAGCTGTGCGAATGCCATGATTGACAAATGTAGAGTAAGCACTCACCATTTCAGAAACGCTTACCTCGCAAGGACCAAGACACAATGCCATTGAAGCATGAATATCAGGATTGCTGATGCCATATACATGAAGCAAATCCTTGAATTGCTGAGGTGAAAGATTACTCATCAGGTAAGCTGATATCCAGTTGTTTGACTGTGCAAGTCCCCATTTCAGTGTAACCATATCGCCGTATCGGCTACGTGAGCCGTTGCGAGGTGTCCACGGTTGACCAGCAACCATATATGTACGCTGAACATTCGGTGCAAGATCGCATGGAGAAAAACCATTCTCCATTGCCAAAGAATAGAGGAAAGGCTTAATGGTAGACCCTACCTGGCGTTGACCAAGAGATACCATGTCATACATGAAGTGATGATAGTTCAAGCCACCTACATACGCTTTGACATAACCCGTCTCCGGGTCCATTGACATAAAACCTGCACGGAGGAATTTCTTATAGTAACGTATAGAGTCCATCGGTGTCATTACCGTGTCAATTTCTCCACCGTATGTAAAGATTGTCATTGGTGTCTTCGTAAGGAATGTCTTCTTTATCTCCTCACGAGAATAGCCTGCGGCTTTCATTACGATATAGCGCTCACTCTGAGTCATAGCCTGATCCATAATGCGATCCACCTGCTGTGGTGTAAGATTACTGGTGAAAGGAGCGTTTGCCTTGTTTCTCATTTCACGATTGAAAGCCGGTTGCAGATACTTTGCGACATGGGCTTGCATGCTCTCCTCGGCGTAACGTTGCATACGTGAATCAACCGTAGTATATACTTTCAATCCGTCTTCATACACATTATATCTCTGCCCATTGCTCTTTTTGTTCTTCTTACACCAGCCATAAAGCGGGTCTGTCTCCCAAGAAATGGAGTCTGACACGAATTGACGATAGTTCCACGTTGGATAATCATCGCGTCGCGGTTTCTCAGCCATTAGGTAACGACGGAGATATTCGCGGAAATAAGGTGCAAGACCATCCTTATGGTCTGTTCTCTGAAACTTCAGTTCAAGCGGTTTTGATGAATATTCAGCATATTCTCCGCCTGTCAGATAGCCAGCCTTAACCATTTGTTGCAGCACAACATTGCGCCGTTGCCGGCAACGTTCAGGATAACGCACAGGATTGAAAAGCGCCGGATTCTTACATAGACCAACAAGAGTAGCTGCCTCATTGATGTTAAGATCACAGGGTTCCTTACTAAAATATGTGTTGGCGGCGGTCTTTATTCCCACTGCATTATGCAGGAAGTCGAAATAATTAAGGTAAAGAGCAACTATCTCTTCTTTCGTATAATTACGTTCAAGCTTCACGGCAATGCACCACTCAATCGGTTTCTGCAACAGTCGGGCGAATGAATTTGGGGCGGTTTCGGAATAGAGCTGCTTAGCAAGCTGTTGGGTGATAGTCGAACCACCACCTGCACTTGACTGACCAAGCAGACCACGCTTCACAACAGCACGACCAAGTGCAATGAAGTCAATACCGGAATGATCGTAGAATCGCTCATCTTCCGTAGCTACGAGAGCATTGACCACATGAGAAGAGATTTCCTCATAATCAACGACAACACGGTTTTCCTTGTTGTAACTCCATGTTCCAAGGAGTTTGTTGTCTGCTGAATAAATCTGTGTTGCCGAACGGCTTATAGGATTCTGTAGGTCGTCGACTGCCGGCATGTAGCCTACCCAGCCATTCCATATCGTCACAGACATGACAATGGAGAATACTACTACACAAAAGAGAATTACCCACAAGGTATAAACAAATTTCCTTCTCATTTTTAAGTGATGATAAAATTATCTCTGCAAAAATACAATTTTCTTTTGAGAAAACGGGCCTCTTTTAAAAAAATATTGGTAACTTCGCAATTGAAATCGACCACAATCTCATTATTAAAATGAAAAAACATGATTATGTAACTATCGCAGACATGTCGAGAGAGGAAATTATGTATCTCATCGATATGGCTCAGGAGTTTGAAGCCCATCCCAACCGCGAACTGCTGAAAGGTCGCATCGTAGCAACACTTTTCTTCGAACCGTCCACCCGCACAAGACTTTCGTTCGAAACTGCCGCCAACCGACTTGGAGCAAAAGTAATAAGCATCACGGATGCAAAAGTGTCGAGTGTATCGAAGGGCGAAACGCTCAAAGATACACTTCTTATGGTGAGCAACTATGCCGACATCATCGTTATGCGCCATTTCATTGAAGGTGCAGCACTGTATGCCAGCGAAATCGTACCGGTACCTATTGTCAATGCCGGCGATGGTGCTCACATGCACCCTTCACAGTGCCTGCTCGACCTATACTCCATCTACAAGACGCAGGGAACTCTCGACAATCTGAACATATATCTCGTGGGCGACTTGAAATACGGGCGTACTGTCCATTCGCTCATAACAGCAATGCGTCACTTCAACCCTACATTCCATTTCATTGCACCAAAAGAGCTGGCAATGCCTAATGAATACAAAATATACTGCAAGGAACATGGCATAAATTTCCAGGAACACACGTCGTTCAACGAGAAAATCATAGCCGATGCCGACATCATATATATGACACGTGTACAGAAGGAACGCTTCTCTGACCTGATGGAATATGAACGTGTGAAAAATGTTTATATTCTCAAACGCTCAATGTTGGAATCAGCACGTGAAAATATGAAGATACTCCACCCACTGCCACGAGTAAACGAGATCTCATACGACGTCGACGACGACCCACACGCTTACTACATACAGCAAGCACAAAACGGACTGTACGCCAGAGAAGCGATATTCTGTCATGTACTCGGCATAGGTTTAGATGAAATAAAAAACGATAAAACAATAATTATCTGATAGTTATGAATAAGAAAGAAAGACTTGTTGCCGCTATTGAAAACGGTACGGTGATAGACCATATCCCAACAAAAAAGACGTTCCAGGTAATCTCTCTTCTCGAACTTGACAAAGAGATAATGCCTGTCACTATCGGATATAATTATCCATCTGCAAAGGTTGGGACAAAAGGCATCATAAAGATAAGCGACCGTTTCTTCACAGCCGAGGAAATAAATAAACTTTCTGTAGTCGCTCCAAAGATAGTCATAAACATAATAAAGGACTACGAGGTAGTGGAAAAAATCACAGTGGAGACACCATCGACGCTACGTGGTATAGTAAAATGCAACAACCCTAAATGTATAACCAACAACGAGCCAATGCCCACAGTGTTTCATCTTTCCGACCGGGTGAACAATTCTCTTCGTTGCCACTACTGCGATAAAGAACAGGAAATATCAAAAGTCGAACTCTGTTAAGCAGGAATCTGCAATCGTAAAATAATTTCAAACACACTTTTTGCGTCAAAAATTGGGTTAAGAAAAATAACGCCTTTGTAACCACCTGATAGTCACTTGGTTATAAGGGTGTCTTTTCTTGGTTCAAGAAACGACGGTTTTAGGCGCAAGAAACGGTGGTTTTAGAGTCAAGAAACACCGTTTCTTGAAGATGAAAACGCAGGAATTAGAAACACATTCCAACCATGTAAATAAAATTCAACCCCAATCGCTAAATAGATTCCTAACTGATTTCATCTGATTGTGTAGTAGATTGACAGATTTGTTACTGTGGGCGTAGCGGGTTACGGCAAGGTAACAAGGCTGGCAAGATAGCACACAAGCAGGCGAAAGCAGTAGGAAAGCTTTTATCCTTTGATAATAAACCCGAATCGGTCATTAGACCGCATTTGCTTAGATTTGTAATTACCGTCATGCTTCCTGT
>CAJPPF010000108.1 GCA_905372445.1 uncultured Prevotella sp.
GAATTTTACAAAAAAAACGGGCTATTAAATGGCGATTTTTACAACCACAATCTTATGGAAGTTGTTTCATTGTTTTTAGTAATGATATATGTTCATACTATGATGACTCAATAATTTACCAGACATACGTTTCTGAAATTTGTCCTTATAGGAATGAAAAACTCACATATATTGTGCTAATTAATATATAATTAAATGAAAATAAAAAGACAGGATACGAGTATTCCTGTCTTCTCATATGTAATGGATATTTTTTTATTTTCTCATCCGCTCCAACTCCTCATCACGCAACATTCTCTCGTTCAGTTTTTCCTGCATCCTGTCAATGAAATAGGTGCGGCTTTCGTTCTTCCGGCGTTTGATATCAGTGTAGAAGCGGTAGCAGTCTTTAGAATCAACCCCGAATATCTTATAGAGAAGTGGGGCGAGCTGTTTGAGCGGCATATTGCCGTTGTTGATGCAGCCCATCACGTCTATGCCGTAGATAAGTTCCACGAGGTCGATGGCATTGCCCGTCCATTGAAGAAGGCTGGCGGTGGTTTCTGTTGCGTTGTTGGCGGATATTAGTGGTGGCACTTGGGGCGTGGCAAGGAATTTCTGCATCTTTCTTACGAAAGACAGAGCCTTGCTGACGTAGGCGGCAATCTCTCTTTTTTCTTCTGACAGATTACGTACGGGATGGTGCTGCAACTCGATTTCGATGTAGGCAAGCGCGATGACGGTAAGGTTCATGTCCATGCCGCCGTTGCACAGTTCGATCACTTGGGTGGCGAAAGCCGTGTATGCCGTTTCCATATTGCAGTCGCCGGCTTCGTTTATCAGGCGGAAAAAGTCGGTTTCCGCCAGCAAGAAATAATTCATGGTTCTGTCAATTTTGAAAATTACACTTTGTTTTCTGCGTGCGCACATGAATATAATTGGCAAAAAACGCGGCAGAAAATAAAAAATCCAACACTCAATTTTACAAAGTGCTGGATTTCAGAGGTATAAAATTCAGTATTTTTTCACAAGGACAAATTATCTCCGACTTAAATTGTTTGTAATCGGAACATTTATTCTATTCCTGAAAATAGAAATGTATGCTTGCCGCACATTTTGGCTATCTTGCTTTTTTATCAAGGATATAGATAATGCGACATACACCGTTGGGATAGCTTTTCAAAGAGGAAAGCGTCCAGTGTTGCTCTGGCAGAGCCGACTTAAAAAAATGTCGTCCGCTTCCGGATATGAAAGGAACGGTGTATAGTATGATTTCATCCACAGCGTGCATCCGCAGCAGTCCGTTTATATAGTCTGCCGTGTCCGGTGTGGCTTCCGCGAGGTAACGGATGTTTGTGCAGTCTTTTCTCCATTCGTGCAGCATTGAAATGGAATAGTCCGGTGTCACACGGTAAAAGGCTTTCTTCCTGATTTCATCAAGACCGCAACGGTCAAGGCACAAATCCTGATGTGCTTTATCATATAACTCTGAAGAAAGACATCCGTCCATCGTCAGTACGGCGAGAATCTGAACTTTACCCATAATCGTTTCCTTTCGTTAGGCAAGGGTAAAAAAGTAGCGTGCAATTCACACTACCTTCAAGCGATGGCTCTGGTAAAGCCTTTACGGAGAGTACGTGAATGCACGCTATGCGTAAGCATAGCATAAGCATCACGCAATCGTCTCCGTAGTTCCAATTTACCAGATTTTCGCTTGAAACGCCTTGCGGTCTTATCCTATATGTTGGCGGCGAAAAGCTCCTGCCAATCGCCGTTTTTCTCAAATGTTATGCAAAGATAGCCAAATTCAGTGAATTACGGGCTATGATTGCTTGAATTTATATTTAAGTCCATACTCTTCAAGTTTGCTGTATAGTGTTGTCCTGCCTATGCCGAGCAGTTCTGCGGCGACACTCCGGTTGCCGTTTGCCTGTTTCAACGCACGCAATATCCGCTCCTTATCCTCCGCGTCATTGCGCAAGGCGAAGCTGACAGTAGAGGTCGGTTTCGTCACGGCAAGTTCCAGATGCTCTTTCATGACAACACCTTCCTGCGCCTGCAATACAGCACCCATAACTTTCTGCCGAAGTTCCCGCACGTTGCCCGGCCATGCGTGTGTCAGCAACGCTTTACGTGCTTCGGAACTGAACCCGCTCACGCTACACTCCAGCTCTCTGTTTGCCATATCACGGAAGAACTCTGCCAGCGGCATAATGTCTTCTTGACAGTCACGCAACGGAGGAACGGTTATCCCGAAGTCGTGCAGGCGGTACAGAAGATCCTGCCGAAAACGCTTTTCATTCACCGATACCTCCAAATCTTCATTGGTAGCAGCGATGATGCGGACATTGAAATTCCGGTCTGCCTTGTCTCCGACCGGGCGATACCGCCTCTCCTGTATGGCACGGAGCAACATCTGTTGGGTTTCCAACGCGAGGTTTCCTACCTCGTCCAGAAACAACGTGCCGCCTTCCGCCTCATGGAAATATCCTTTCTTGGCATTGTCCGCACCTGTAAATGCACCTTTGACGTGTCCGAAGAAAGCCGACGGTGCAAGCTCTTTGGAGAGTGAACCGCAGTCCACCGCCACAAATGGCTTGCCTGCACGTTTGCTCTTGTCATGCAACAGGTGGGCAATATGCTCCTTGCCCGTGCCGTTCTCACCAAATATCATCACGCTCATATCGGTGGCGGCTACCAGCCTTATGCGGTGCATGATTTTCTGAAAGGCGGAACCTTCACGGGCGAATATAGGCATACGGCGTTGTCCTGCCTGACGTTCTTTCAGTATGGAACGGATCAGGGGGACAAGTTTATCCTCCACAAGCTGTTTGGGAATATAGTCTATCGAGCCGAGTTTCATGCTTTCCACGGCGGTATTAACTTCGGCGTAGTCGGTCATAATGATGAAGGGCTGCATCTTTCCCTCCTTTCGCATCCAGCACAAAAGGTCTATGCCACTGCCGTCAGGCAGACGCAGGTCGGCAACCACGATATCATTATCTGTTGCCTGTTGCAGATGTTTCTTCGCGGTTGAGAGGTGGTAAGCCTTCATATTGCGGTAGCCCTCCCGTGACAGCATATTGCAGACATATTCGCAATACACGATGTTGTCTTCCACCACAATTATTTTTGTCTTATTCATCTTCGTATTTTCTCCTTTCCTCTTCTGCCAACCGTATTATTTCCACTCCCTTATCCAGCACGGCAGTCACGGCATGGCTTAACGCTTCACCATCCGGGAGAGCATCGCCACGAAGCAATCCGTAAAGTACATTCAGCGGTTGGTCGGCACGGAGCACCTCCCACGAACTGCGCAGGTGGTGGATCAGGGAATCCAGCTTTTGCAGGTCTTTTTCTTTTGCTGCATCCCGTACCGCCTGCATTTCCTTTTCTGTTTCAGTTATCAACTTTTCCAGCATGACGGCTTCATTGCCATAGGACAATAAGGCGGAAAAGTCCGGTTTCCCGTCCGGTGTCGCTTTTATGGCACACCTGTCGGAAACCTCCATCAGTTCCGATATGGAGAACGGTTTGAACAGGCATCCGGCAAAGCCTTTTGCCAATAGTTCCCCTTTGTTACAACTGCCCGAAGCGGTTGCCACAACCACCGGGATTGTTGGTGAATTGCCCACGTTGGACGAACGCAACAGTTCCAGCAATTCGAAACCGTTTATATCGGGCATATTCAAGTCTGTCAGCAACAGGCTGTATTCTTTCTGGCGTATCATTTCCATCAGTGCCGCAGCATCGGTGCAAGTGTCGCAGTGTATTCCTTCTTGGGAATACATCTCTTTCAGCATCAGAAGTAATACCTCATCATTGTCAATGGCGACAACATCATGGAATTTATTGTTATGATAAACAGGTGTATTGCTTGTATATCCAAGCTGTTCTTCAGCTTCCTGCATAGAAATTTCAACTGTGAAACGACTGCCTTTCCCTTTCTTGCTGTCTAAACGGATTGTTCCGCCAAGCATCGACACAATATTACGCATTATGGCAAGCCCAAGCCCGAAACCCTCCTTTGCGGCGGCATTTGATAGACGTTCAAACGCACCGAACGCTTGTTTCTGTTCCTCTTCTGTCATGCCTGTACCTGTATCTTCAACGACCAGTGTCAGAACTCCATTATCATATTCAGTAATCAAAGAAACACCGCCTTCTTCTGTGAACTTGACAGCGTTTGACAGCAGGTTATTCCCGATTTGTATTATTCGCTCTTTGTCGGTCAATACAATGGCATCGTGTCCAGTCTTCACGGACAAGGACAGCCCTTTGTTCACGGCAACAGGCATGAACTCCGTTTCAAGTGTGTGCGTGATTGCTGAAATCCGGCAGGGTGACAGACGGGGCTGTTCCTTGCCGTTGTCCAGGCGGAAGAAGTCAAGCAAAGTGTTAAGCATATCCCGCATACGGTCGGAGGATTGCAGTATGTTTTGGATATACTGCCCGGACTTATCCTCACACTGTTCTTTCCGTATCAGTCCGGCATAGCCTGTTATTGCTGTCAGCGGTGTGCGCAGTTCATGGGTGATAGTATGTACCGCCTTCTTCCTTGACGTTATCAGTGCCTCGTTCCGTTGTACGGATTGTTCCAGTTGCCTTATCAAATCAGTTGTCTTGTGCTTGTATTGTTTAATGCTTTTTGCATCACGATGTATGATGATGTAGGAAATTAACAACAATAGAAGAACGAATCCCATTAAACCGCCTACTTGCATAAATGACTTTTCACGCATGGCAACTATTTCGTTTTCCCGGCTTTGCAGTTCGGTTTGTACCTTTTCTTCTATTTGGCAAATCAATTCTTGCAGTTGTCTGTTAAGTTCTGCATTACGAGCTGCAAGGCTGTCGGCTTGTTCCGACAATTGGCGATCCTGCACTTTCTGTTCGCTGATTACGTTTCTATTGACCGAATGAAGGATAGTGGTTGATACTGCTGGAGTTACTTCCTTTTTTTTGCCGAATATGCCTAAGAAACCTTTTCGTTTTGGCTTTTTGGACTGTTCCTGCACACTTTTCTGTACAATAACCGGAATTTGATTGGCTATCTTCTTGTTAATAGATTGTTGTTCATCCATTAACCGGACTATCTGGAACATCTGTCGTTCCTTATCCTCTAAAAGACTGCGCACACTATCGATGCGCTCTGCTGGATAGGTGGCCTTGAAACGGCAGAGCATACTGTCCATTGCCATACGCCGTGCATGGTAATGCTCGATATCTTTATCGTTCCATTCCAGTATTGTTTCACCCAATAGAGAAAATTTTATCATTTGAATATTGATATTGTTTATTTCTTTTCGGAGCTCGTCTATTTTTTTATTGCCAAGTTCTAATGCTTCTATCTCCTGCCATTCATAGAGGCTATTATATGCCATACATCCGATAAGAATGGAGATAAGTATATATCCCAACCGTATTGCCTTATAGAAATTTCCTGACCGCTCCATTATTTTAATGACATTGATTTTTGGAACATGAATAAAAGTTTATCTTTTTCGTTCATGCGGATATTATCAGAATAACCGTCTTTTGTTATTTGATACCCACATGGCTTAACCATAAAAATGCCTAAGCCCTTAGTGTACGAACTTACTTCTGAGGCATAGTCTTTACTTGTATTTAATGGAACTTTCCCTTTAATATGACACCACTCATTATTACAACTGATGTCTTCAATCTCAGACATCAGTTTTTGCAAATCTGTAATAGCTTTGGAACTCGCTACTTGGGGTATCTGCAACTCAAAACAGAGCATCGGTTCGAGAATGTCCACACCTGACTGTTGCAAGGCCAGCCTGAAGACATAAGGGGTCAGCTGTCTGAAATCAGCAGGTGTACTTACCGGGCTATAATACTCGGCTTGAGTAAAAGTTACTTTCAGATCTGTCACTTCCCATCCATGTAAACCAGATTGGCAAGACATACGAATCCCTTCAAAAACGGCATTTTGAAAAGAATGGTTCAGATAACCATAGGAGATGTCACTTTCGATTTGCAACCCTGCCCCTAACGGTAAGGGTTCAAGAGTCAGCCCTATTGTGGCCCAGTAAGGGTTGGGTGGTACTTCGATCTGAATAATCTTATTGACCTTTTTTATAGGTCGTTCTTTGTAGATAGTCTTGATCTCATCAAAATGGACCTTTACGGAAAATCGTTCTTCCAGCAATGTCTGTATGATTTCCTTTTGGGTCAAACCATATAACGAGATTTCCAATTCATCACTATATGAGTTTATGGAAAAGGACAAAGACGGGTCTTCAATCCACAATGTATTCAGAGCGGATATCACCTTGCTTCTCTCTTCGGGCTTATTTGGCCGGACGGAGGATTTGAGAGCGGGATGCTGATGAGATAATCCTTGAATCAAACAAGGTTTAGCACCTAAATAATCTCCGATTCGAAAATCTTCTATATCTTCTACAATCGCGATATCATTGGCACCCACTTCATCAACATTTATCTCTCTGCCCTGATAAATAGTCTTTAGATTTTTAATCTTGATGAATTTTTCCGAATCGTTGATTCTTACAACGTCTCGAAGTCTCAGACTTCCGTCAATTATTTTAAGAAAACTTCTTTTATGCCCTTTGGGGTCATGCTCTATCTTATAGAGATAAGCTGAAAGTCTGTTTGAGACTGATGCCGGAGGAAGTATAAAAGAAGAAATGGCGTCCAACAACTCATTGATACCGATATTGAACATTGCTGATCCATGTAGCACCGGATAGACTTTGGCTTTTGCCACAAGAGCGATTATCGTATTCCAATAATCAGCCGGTGAAATTTCGCTATCCGCCAAATATCGTTCTAATATATCGTCGTCATGGTTGCATACAAATTCTTTGTATTCTTCCTTTATATATGTTTGGGAGCAAACCGGATAAACCGATCCATCGACAACAGTTTGCATAAACAGGACATCTTGCGACAGATTTGTTTTTATATCCATATACAAACGCTCCAAATTCACACCGGCACGGTCAATCTTATTGATAAATATAATTGTCGGGATTTGCAGCTTTTGTAAAGTACTGAACAGCAACTTTGTCTGCGCTTGTATGCCTTCCTTTGCGGATAAGATGAGGACTGCTCCATCAAGCATTTTGAATGTCCGCTCCACTTCCGCAATAAAATCCATGTGTCCCGGAGTGTCAATGATATTGCATTTCACTCCATTCCAGATAATAGATGTCGTAGAAGCCCGGACAGTAATTCCTCTACGTTTCTCTATATCCATAGAGTCCGTTATGGTGTCACCATTATCCACACGGCCGCACTTTTCCGTTGCTCCACTGGCAAACAGCAGATTCTCGGTTACGGAAGTTTTTCCTGCATCAATGTGAGCAAGAATTCCTAAATTTATAATATTCATTTGGATTAAGCAATAATATACTACAGTAGATGCATTGTCGAAACGCACCTTTTAATACCTCCTCGTAGCATATGAGAACTACAGGATTACTAACTCGTATTAATATGTATATTATTACTGCCGCAT
>CAJPPF010000109.1 GCA_905372445.1 uncultured Prevotella sp.
GTGGCGTGATTTATCACGTTCCGCCTTGACAATCACTTCGTAATGCCTGTCGGATTGTTGTTTTTGAGGATTGCGGAACATGATAAATCATGCACCTACGGCTGGCGCGTGGCGGCTGTTTCATGAAATCTTATCACGAACCGGGGTATTTCTTATATACGAAATGCAGGATAGCATAGTTTATCGGCACTGCCACAGCCATTGCAGCAAGTCCCGACAACTGTGCCGACAAGCCTGAGAAACTGAATATATTAAGGAAAAGAATCTGCACAAGATAGTTCACTACATGAGAACCTGCAAAACCCGTAAACCGTTTCCACGACGGACGGCTGTGGAAAGTCCAGTAGCTCGTGGCAAGAAAGTTGTAGCAGAACGACACGATGTAGGCTGCTGTGAAAGCGATGTTCTTCTCTGAAACGTGCAGCAACAGCCAGTAGACACCATACTGAATGATTACAGCCACGACACCGTTGATGCAGAATCGTATGAACTCTGCCGCCTTTCGCTCGCTTGTATTTATATCCTTCAAATGCATGTGACGCACATCGTGAGAATGATGCTGTGCAAAGTTAAAGATTGTTTTGAAGAATACAAAATAAAAGTTTGGTTTATTCTTTTTATTGTTGTATATTTGCTTTTGAATTAAAACAACACCGGCGTCGACACATTGCCGACGCGTCAAATACTCATAACTATGGCACAGACAAAGAAAGCAGGCAAGCACCGTATGAACAAGAATACGCTTAGAGTGATTCTGGAGCAGTATTTCAAGGAGAATCCCGGCAGAACCGTTTCTTTTAAAGATATCTTCCGTGAGTTGAAACTCAATACGCATCCGCTGAAGATGCTTGCTATTGATATCATGGAAGAGATGGCATGGGACGATTTCATCACCCGTGTGAGTGATAACTCCTACCGTCTGCACGACATCTCGTCGCAGGTTATGACAGGCACTTTCATACGCCGTCAGAATGGAAGAAACTCCGTACAGATAGACGGCGATAAGGGAAAACCGCTGCTTGTCACAGAACGTAACTCTATGTATGCCATGAATGGCGATAAGGTGAGGGTGTCGCTCATGGCACGCCGCAGAAACCATGCCAAGGAAGTAGAGGTGATTGATATTGTCGAACGTGCACGTGATATCTTTGTAGGCAGGCTGATAGTCGACGACGATATTGCCTATATGGTCAGTCAGGACGGTCTTTTGGCAAGTAATATCCTTATCCCGAAGAAGAAACTGAAAGGCGGACGCAACGACGACAAGGCTGTGGTGAAGGTCATACGCTGGCCTGACGCACAGAACAGGAATATCATTGGCGAGGTTATCGACGTGCTCGGTCGCAGTGGCGATAACGATACGGAGATGAACACAATCCTTGTTCAGTATGGTCTTCCTTATGTTTATCCACAGGCTGTTGAGGATGCTGCGAATGAGATTTCGGAAGAAATAACCGCCGAGGACTATGCTGAGCGTGAGGATTTCCGCGATGTGTTCACCTGCACCATTGACCCTGCTGATGCAAAGGACTTCGACGACGCCCTGTCACTGCGCCGCACTGACGACGGACAATGGGAGGTCGGAGTGCATATCGCTGACGTGTCGCACTACGTAACCGAAGGCTCGGTCATTGACAGGGAGGCACAGAAGCGCGCAACATCAGTTTATCTCGTTGACCGCACCATACCGATGCTCCCCGAGCGCCTGTGCAATTTCATCTGTTCGCTGCGCCCCGATGAAGAGAAACTCGCATATTCCGTCATATTCACTATGGACGATAATGCCAAAGTACTTAAATACCGCATTGTGCATACTGTAATAAAGAGCAACCGGCGTTTTGCCTACGACGAGGTACAGAAGATACTCATCGACTCCGGCGCCGTTGACGGCGATAAGGTGAATCCTAAGGGTGAGCATGCCGTAGAGCTGTGTCAACTGTGGAAAATAGCGAAACAATTGCGTGAAGCGCGTTTCAATAACGGCGCAGTGAAGTTCGAGAGTGAGGAAATGAAGTTTGAGCTCGACGAGAAAGGAAAGCCCATACGTTGCTACTTCAAGAAGATTGTTGAGGCAAACAACCTTATCGAGGAGTTCATGCTTCTTGCCAATAAGACTGTTGCAGAAAGCGTTGGTAAGGTGAAGAAAGGCAAGACAGCCAAGACACTGCCTTATCGCGTTCACGACAATCCCGACCCGCAGAAACTTGAGACGCTGAAGGAATTTATTGTAAAATTCGGCTATAAGATGAAATCAACGGGCACCAAGGGCGAGGCAGCACGCTCACTCAACAAGCTTATGGCTGATTGTGAAGGACGTAAAGAGCAAAAGCTTATACAGACAGTGGCTCTGCGCTCAATGATGAAAGCGAAATATTCAGTACATAACATCGGGCACTTCGGTCTTGCATTCGATTATTATACGCACTTCACATCGCCGATACGACGCTATCCGGATACAATGGTTCACCGTCTGCTGACAAGCTATGCCAATGGAGGAAAGTCAGGCAATGTCGATTATTACGAAGAGCAGTGCCGTCACTCCTCGGACATGGAGCAAATAGCAGCTAATGCAGAGCGCGATTCAATCAAGTATAAGGCAGTAGAGTTCATGAAGGAACATCTCGGCGAAGTGTATGATGCTCATATCTCCGGCATCACGTCTTATGGTATCTACTGCGAGATTGATGAGAACCATTGCGAGGGCATGGTGCCAATGCGCGACCTCAAGGACGACTATTACGACTTCGACGAGAAGAACTACTGTCTGCGCGGTACACGTCGCGGCAATAAATATCAGCTCGGAGATGCCATTCGCATAAAGGTGGCTAACGCCAATTTAGAGAAGAAACAGCTCGATTTCGTCCTCGCAGAGTAGAGCTTCCCGGAGGTCTCTACGACCAAGAATATCCTGAGAAGAAGAAAAAACATCTTTTGTCCACACCAGAAAGATGTGCTTCTTTCCGCGCTGTGCAAAGGGGTTTTCCATAAACAGAGGGTGAGTGTTCAGAAAGAGTTAGGGATCTTTCCAAAGAAATAGTTTTGTTGCTTATGGGAAAATTCGTAATTTTGCCTGCAGAATGTTGATCCCCTCCTTTATTTATAATGCTATAGCGCATGAGAAAGTTGAAGACAATAGAGATAGAACGTCTGTCAGTTGAGGAGTTTCATGAGTCGAGAAAGATGCCCTTAGTGGTTGTCCTCGATGATGTACGCTCACTTCATAATGTCGGTAGTGTATTCCGTACAGCCGACGCCTTTGCCGTGTCGGCGGTCTATCTATGCGGAATAACAGCCCAGCCACCGATGCCCGAGATACATAAGACAGCTCTCGGCGCAGAGGATTCCGTAGAGTGGCGTTATTTCAAGACCACACAGGAGGCAGTGAATCATCTTCAGGAAAAAGATTTCTTCGTCTATGCCATCGAGCAATGCGAAGGCAGCACGCTGCTCCATGACCTTGATGTCGGTGCTGTTGTCGGAGACACTTCAGTCGGTGGTTTCGCTGTCATCATGGGCAACGAGGTGAAAGGTGTGAAGCAGGAAGTCATTGATATGTGCGACGGCTGTCTGGAAATACCGCAGTATGGCACGAAACACTCATTGAATGTCAGTGTCACCGCGGGCATCGTCATGTGGGAGTTTGCCCGAAAGCTGATAATTGAATAATGATTATATATAACTGAAATGAAATAGCAACATGGAAACAAAAGCTTTTTCTTGTTGCTATTTTTATATCAATACGTTTGAAATAAGAGCATTTTGTCTTTTCAATTATTAAAAAAATATATCTGACTATCATAAATATATAAATGTTCATACTTTGATATGTAAAAAGACAATGAAAGCTTTGGAGTTTAATTAAAAAACACTATCTTTGCTATCAAAATGTAAAGTATAACGTGTTTTATCACTTTTAAACACTAAAATTAAATGGAAAAAATTGATAAACTCGACAGAAAGATTCTCAGCATCCTATCTCATAATGCGCGTATGCCTTTCAAGGATGTTGCTGCAGAATGTGGTGTCTCACGTGCTGCCATACACCAGCGTGTCCAGCGTCTGCAGGACGAAGCGGTGATAACCGGTAGCGGTTATGACGTGAACCCGAAGTCACTGGGCTACAGAACATGTACCTACGTCGGTATAACACTTGAGCGTGGAAGCATGTATAAGAAAGTTGTGGACAAGATAGCCCAGATTCCGGAAATTGTGGAATGCCATTTCACTACCGGTCCTTACACGATGCTGATAAAACTCTTTGCCCGCGACAACGAGCAACTCATGGATCTTCTGAACAACAAATTGCAGGGTATTGCCGGCGTAGTATCAACGGAGACGCTTATTTCCCTTGAGCAGAGCATCAAACGCGAGATATCCGTACCGACGGAGGAATAGCATCCTCTTCTAAAACACTCCGAAAGGAGAACGAAAAAATGGATTTCAATTTGAATAATCATATTGAAGACGTCTGCAGCAGGTTTCCCGAAGGTAAAAGGAAACCTGTTATTGGCTTGACTTCAAACCACCATGAAATCGACGCCGTCCTACGCGAACGCTACTATGAGCAGGTCGTTGCAGCAGGTGGTGTGCCCGTTATCATTCCACCGGTCAGCGATTCCGATGTGATAATAGAGACGCTCGAGCATATCGACGCCCTTATTCTCACGGGTGGCGGCGACCATGACCCGAGGTGGATGGGAGAGGAAATATCAGAGTTGCTCGGCAATATAAACGAGAAACGCGACCTGCCGGAACTGCTCATTGCACGACTGGCTTACAACCGCCAGATACCTATTCTTGGCATCTGTCGTGGCATTCAGACTATGGCGATAGCCTTTGGAGGGCATGTGGCGCAGGATATCTCGCTAGTAAAAGATAGGAAACCGGAACCACGGCTAAAGCATTCGCAGGACGAGAAACGCGACGTGAAGACACACGAAGTGAAGATTCTGCCACACTCCATGCTTGCCGATATCTATACGGATGACACTCTCATGGTAAATTCGTTTCATCATCAGGCGGTCGACGCTCCGGGCGATAAGTTCCGCGCCGTTGCCTGGTCGGACGACGGACTAATAGAAGCTATAGAGAGCACGGAGCACAAACCGATGATTGGCGTGCAGTGGCATCCTGAATGGCTTGGCGAGGAGGGCAGACAACTGTTCAGTTGGCTCGTAGGCGAAGGCGCTGTTTATAAGCACGCAAAGGACTTGCACACGAAGAATATTGTGCTCGACAGCCATTGCGACACCCCAATGTTCTTCCCACAGGGTGCTGACTTCTCGAAGCGCGACCCGAAGATACTCGTCGATGTGCATAAGATGACCGACGGAAGGCAGGACGTAGCGACTATGGTGGCTTATATTCCGCAGCCCGTAGCAGGTCAGACATGGCAGGATGTGGCACCGTTGAAGTCGGCAGGGTCAAAGGAATATGCCGATATAATCTTCTCAAAGATACGGACAATCGTCAACGCTAACCCGGAGGCAATGTCGATAGCTTATGATTTCGCAGATGTAGAGCAGAATAAGTCGGAAGGCAGGAAGTCGATAATGCTGGGCATAGAGAATGCTCTTGCCATAGGCGACGACCTCGAGAATGTCCCTCACTTCGCTAAACAAGGTGTGATATATATTACTCTTTGCCACAATGGCGACAATCAAGTGTGCGACTCTGCACGCCGTTCGTCGGCGACATGGCGAGGTGTAAGCCCCTTCGGCGAACAGCTGATACGCAAGATGAACGACTACGGAGTGACCGTCGACCTCAGTCATGCGGGCGAAAAATCGTTCTACGACGCGTTGGAGATAAGCCGTGGCGCGGTGGTATGCTCACATAGCAACTGTAAGGCGCTGTGCGACCACGAGCGCAACCTCACCGACGACCAGTTGCTTGCATTGGCATCAAAGGGTGGAGTGTGCCAGATAAATCTTTACGAGGGCTTCGTCAGCAAGAACCCCAAAGAGGCTGATATCATTCGTGTCATTGACCATTTGAATCACGCAGTGAAGATAATGGGTGTCGATCACGTCGGTCTGGGCACTGATTTTGATGGCGACGGCGGACTGCGAGGTTTCAGAGATTCAAGTGAGATGATGCTTTTCACCCGCCAGTTGATAAAGAACCGTTACACTGATGAAGACATTGCAAAGATATTAGGTGGCAACTGGATGAGGGTCATTGATGAAAACTTAAGACTACATATCGACTATGAAGAATAAGATAATAATATACGTATGTGCCGGTTTGTGCTTTTTGGCACTGCTCGCATTCATAGCCCAGCCTGTGCTTGGTGCTTTTGGAAAGAAAAAGAAGAAGAGCACGACAGCCGAATATGTACAGCCGTTGATTACTTTCAACGCTGATTCCGCCTATCAGTTCTGTGCGGCGCAGTGTGAGTTTGGTCCGCGCATGATGAACTCCGAGGCTCACGACCGTTGCGGCGAATGGATAAAGGAGAAGTTCCACCAGTATGGCTGCACGGTAGAGTCGCAGAAAGCCGACGTCAAAGGTTATGACGGCACGGTGCTGAAGTCAGAGAATATCATTGCCCGGCTTAATCCTGATGTTAAGCAGCGCATCCTCGTATGTGCCCACTGGGACTGTCGCCCTTGGGCAGACAACGACCCTAATGAGGCTAACCACAAGACACCGGTCATGGGCGCTAATGACGGAGCGAGTGGCGTTGCAGTGATGATAGAGCTTGCCCGTTCGCTCAACGCGGCTATGGCAGACACCGCTTTCACTAACAAACTGCCGAATCTGAGCGATGTCGGTATCGACTTCGTGTGCTTCGATGCAGAGGACTGGGGCACGCCACAATGGGCTGACGTAGCTTCTGACGAGGACTCATGGGCGCTCGGTGCGCAACACTGGGCAGCGCAATATTCGGCAAACAAAAAGGATTATGCTTATTCGTACGGTGTGTTGCTTGATATGGTTGGTGGCGAAGGAGCAAAGTTCTACGTCGAGCAGTTCTCAAACTATTACGCTTCTAAGATTGTGTCGCTTGCATGGACCTCAGCCGAGCAGATAGGCTATGGCTCAATATTCCCTAAGAAAGACGGCGGAGCAATTACCGACGACCATGTGCCGGTCAACAAGACTGCCGGCATACCGTGCATAGATATAGTGCCATATTATCCCGACTGCGCACAAAGCTCGTTCGGTCCGACATGGCATACGGTCAACGACACGATGGAGAATATATCGCTCGCTACGATGAAAGCCGTAGGTCAGACCATGCTTTATGTCCTCTCCGGACAGTAACTGACAGTCGTAACAGAATAATAACACTATCCTGGTTCGTGATAAGATTTCATGAAACAGCCGTCATGCTTCAGCCGTAGGGGCATGATTTATCATGTTCCACAATCCTCAAAAACAACAATCCGACAGGTGGAATGAAGTGATTGTCAAGGCGGAACGTGATAAATCACGCCCT
>CAJPPF010000110.1 GCA_905372445.1 uncultured Prevotella sp.
GTGCCTTACAATTATATTAGAGAGAGAATATCTGAATTAAACAAATAAGATTTGTTTTTAACTGTCTAAACAATGCCATAACTATCTTTTATTGGCTTCAGTCAAAAGAAATTTTATTACTTTTATTATATATTTATAAAAATGTTTCATTTAATGCGAAAAATTATGAAAACTGTACAAAGTTTTTCTCTGTCAATACTGGCAGTAGTATTGATGAGTTTTCTCATGTATTCCTGTACGGACGTGGACATCACTATGCCCAAAGGTCCGAAAGGTGACAAGGGAGACACAGGTCTATCGTCCTATGAGTTCTGGAAAGAAAAGGTGGAGGACGGTACAATTGAATGGCCAAAGAATGAAACCTCTGAAACCGACTATTTCAAATTCTTGAAAGGAAAAGACGGTAAAAACGGCAAAGACGGTAAAGATGGTAAAGATGGTAAAGACGGAAAGAGTGCCTATGAACTATGGAAAGAGTATATTTCCAGTGGAACAGTGCCCGATCCTCACAATCCGGGCAGTGTATGGGATCCTTCCAATAATACACTACAACAATTTTGGTATTACCTCACAGGTGCTACCGGTGAAAACGGACAGACACCTCACGTCGGCGATAATGGTAACTGGTGGATTGGTACAACCGACACCGGAGTGCCTGCGCGTGGTAAAGACGGCAAAGACGGCAAAGACGGTAAGGATGGCAAGGATGGCAAAAACGGCAAGGATGGCAAAAACGGTAAGGATGCCGTACCTCCTGTAGTGACTATCGGCGATAACGGCAATTGGTATATCGACGGCGTGGATACCGGCAAATCTTCAAAAGGTAAAGACGGTAAAGATGGTAAGAACGGTAAAGATGGTAAGAACGGTAAGGACGGTAAAACTCCTAACGTGACTATCGGTGATAACGGCAACTGGTATATCGACGGCAGCGACACCGGCAAACCGGCTGTGGGTAAAGACGGCAAGACGCCAGAAGTAGCCATCGGCGAAAACGGCAACTGGTTCATCAACGGCAATGACACCGGCAAACCGGCTTATGGAAAAGACGGTAAAAACGGTAAAGATGGTAAAAACGGTAAAGATGGTAAAAACGGTAAAGATGGTAAAGACGGTAAATCAGGCAAGAGCGCATATGAACTGTGGAAAGAAGAAGTAGCTACCGGTACATTGCCAGATCCTCATCACCCCGGACACTATTGGAATCCTTCAAATAACTCATTGTCTCACTTCTGGCAATTCTTGCGTGGACCTAAAGGCTCTGACGGTATAGACGGAAAAGACGGCGAGCCTGGTGTTACCGTACTCGTAGGAGCATACAATGTGCTGCCTGTATTCTATAATGGTAAACTACGTGAGTATGTAAATCCTGCTGATGGAAGCGTAAAATTCAGAGTATACAAGCCTTCAGGAGATGTAGTAGGTGTTGGAGTGAAAGTGAAAGCGCTGCCAGGTTGCGTAGACAGAAATCGTGAGTATACAACAGATGCAAAGGGTGAATTCACTGTTCCTCGCGATCAACTGCCAGAGAAGCGCCCTCTGCCAGAGCGTACAGGTAGAACAACGGTAATTGATGGTGGAACAACTTATGAGTCTGTTCCTAATACAATGACACCTAACAGAGTTCATACTCGCATAGTGATGAAAGCTGCCTCATTGTATGGCAATGGAGGACTTTCTGTGCATTATTCAGCAAATTGGACAAATATTGTATTTGAGAGAGAACGTGAGGTTGACGGAACATGGGAAAGCTATCCATTAGAGTTGACAACAACCACAGTGAAAGTAGCAAAAATTAAAAACCATACACAGCCGTTAATCGATACGAATCTCACATACGACACGCATTGGCAGAGAAGCAATTTTATCTTCTCCGACAGTGTCAGAGTAATACGCGCAACTGTATTCACGGAATATGAAAATCTCTATGGATCAGAAGACGATAAAAAATACAAATGGGACAATAATGATAAATATTTCACAGTAGTGGGAGATAAGAATTTCTACGGAGAGAAACCTGTAATGCCTGCCGCTGTACTCGTGCCCGAGATAAACGGCTGTCCTCCATTGAAGGATGTGAAAATGTATATTGAACATGGTACTACCAATCTATGGGGAACAATCGATACCGATAAATTTACGTATTATTTTGACAGTAAGTACCCCAAGCCTGCCGCTTCTAATCCGACAGTATGGAAGCCTACTAAGCGTCAAGCATCAGAATTGCCTGCAGACTTCCCTTTAAGAGTGCAAGTAACTACATATCATACAGGAAGCCAGATAAATACTTATCAAAAACGGACTAAAGCAAATAGTGACTTCCTGCTTGTAGGAGCTTATCCTCAAGCAAATGGCTCGAGCCATGTATTTACTTATCCGGAGCGTAATTCTGGTACCTATCGTGCGATGAGACATTACAGATATATTGTCAAGGGTGAAGGTGCCAGCACTAAGACTTATTGGCTCAGAGAACCGTACTTCAAATCAGATGCATATGATATAAAGGTTATAGAAAAAAAGGCTCCTGAAAATTGGGGAAAGTAACAAAGAAACGTTGAAGAAGAGAGAACTGCCTGTCGGAACGCTTCCGACAGGGCTCCTTCTTAAAACGAAAAAGAATAGAGAAATAACAAATAAACGAAAGCAATGAAATTACATCATTTAATCATAGCATTCCTTGCAACTCTGCCTACGTTGTCTTCGGTTGCACAAGACAGCAACGACAAGGAAATGAAGGAAATGATTCCTACCCAGCAGCGCAAGCCTAAGCATGCCTGGGAGATAGGTGTCGGCGGAACAATGCTCAATTGGGACCGCACATCGGTGACAGGCTTTAAAAGCACTGCTAACCAATACCAATATCGCCTTAAAGTGAGGCATTTGATGGGAGGTGTAAATCTCTATGTTGCTCATGAACTGAGCCGTTGGTTCTACCTCGACTTTCAAGGCACAGCAGGCTTTGCCGGCAAGGAAGAAGGTACTGTCAACAATAACCAGAATAACTATACGCTCATGGGAGGCCTCGGTGTGCAATTCCGCCTGAGCCCGCTTTTTAAGTCGCAATACGTAGAGCCTTATCTGCGTGTGGGCGCCAATGTGCTACACCAAAACTTCCTGACCACAGGCGCCGGAGTGTTTAATAACGACCCTACGGGAGAGGCAGGTTGGATAACGGACGATGTGTGGAACGAGCGAGGATATAAGTACGACAAGAAGACAACTTTCCCGGTGTCGCTGGGCGTCGGTGTGAATGCATGGCTCAGCAATTCGCTGGGATTGGGCTTACAGGGCGAGTACTTGACTCCATTTAATAAAAACCAGCCGCATTTTGCACAAATGACTGTGCGGGTGATGTGGCGCATCGGCGGACACGACAAACGTCCGGCTCCTGTTGTACGCTACATCGAAAGAGAAGTGGAGAAGCCTGTTGAACGCATTGTCGAGAAAGTTGTCGAGAAAGAGGTGCTTGTTCCGGCTGAGGTACAGTTGTGTGAGATGTTCAATAATGTCAACTTTGAATTCGATAAGGATGTGCTGACACGCGAGTCAGTTGATATATTGGAGCAAGCTGCACAAATATTGAAGAATCACACCGATGCACGTTTCCTCATTACAGGATACACCGATGCACGCGGAAGCGATGCTTATAACTTAGATTTGTCTCGTCGTCGTGCTAAAGTGGTTGTAAATGAGCTTGTGAAGAATGGCGTACCTGCAGAAATGTTGAAGTGGAGCGGTGTGGGTAAACGCATTGCTCATATGCCTGCAAGCGAAACGAACGAAGCACGAATGGGCGATCGTAAGACAACTATCGAGCGAGTACTCAAAATGGAGTATTGGTATAAATTGCCATAATTATCCGGACTTATTTTAGACAGTATTCGTTTTTAGAATATAATTAATTGGAGGATGTGTCACATTAAGTTTGATGGACACATCCTCCTGTTTTTTGTTTCAAATAGAGAGCGTTACTAAAACCAATCCTTTTAGTTTTGTGTCTTCCACGAGCCTGTGTCGGGTCGGCATTTTCCGGCAGGCGTAGGGGCGTGATTTATCACGTTCCGCCCAGGGTGCAGGGTCCGTTTCGTAGCGTTAGAGGGATTATGTTTTTTCACGGATAGAGGCGGAACGTGATAAATCACGCCCCTACGCCGTCCGGCACATGCCGACCCTTTCTCGGTTCGTGGAAGACACAAAAATTAAAAGGAATGTTTTTTAGTAACGCTTACTATTTCTGGCAAAAAAGTAAGCTCCTATTGGCTATATGTGCCTTTACTGCCGATAAATAAAGCCTTGCAGAACTTTCAATCAGGTTTTACCGGACACCAATAAAGAATAATATTGTTCTATTGACCTTTTTGTAACTGAGCCGACATTGATGCCTGACGGTCGGGCGTGCTGTCGTGAATGGTCAGCAGGTCTACTCTCCGTCGATGAGACTGAGAATGTAGCGGCACTTTTTCGGATTGCCGAGTATCTTACCTTTGTCGCATGACAGTTTTATGCAGTTGTGCCACTCGCGTGCTTCGGTGATGCGGCATTTGGTGAGTTTTATTACTATGTTCGACGGGCGCACGTCGTCTATATCACACATCAGGTTTGTGCCGACACCGTAGGAGTCCTGTACACGACCATTGCAGTAGCGGTGAATCTCTATACAGCGGTCGATGTCGAGCCCGTTGGAATAGACCACCTGCTTTGTCGTTGGGTCGATGCCGAGCGAGATGTATTTCTCGATAATCTTCTCCGTCTGTTCTTCCTCTACACCGCTGTCAACGCGCAGACCGCTATACATCATTGCCATGCGCTTGGATAGGTTCTTGAAGAAGAGCTCGTCGCCGAAACAGTCATAAAGATAGATGCCGTTGTTGCCGTCGTAGACATCAGAGAATTTCTTCATCACGGAGTAGTTGCACTCGAATACTCCGCTTACATTCTCCTCGAACGAAATTATCTGATGCGACAGCGTGCCAAGCGGTTTCAGGTCGAGGAGCATGGCAAGATATACGTTGCTTGTGCCGGTGAATATGCCTTCCCACCGTTTGGAGCGGTAGACTTCTGCCATTGTCTCGAGCACCATCTTCTGATGTTCGTAGGAGAAGCGACGGCGCGTGCCCATATCGCCGAGCACAAGACCGCTTGAGAAAATCTTTTCCGACTTCTCAACGACTTTCTGCCGTTCTGTCTCGATGTCGTATTTTTCATCATCGCCATTAAGGATATGTATTATTTCCGAGATACATGAGAGCAGCGGCATCTCCCACATAATGGTTGAGAACCACTTGCCGACGATTCTTATGCTGAGATGTCCCTCCTCGTCCTGGCTGATTTCCACCTCGCCGGGATTGAAGCGATAGCCACGGAGGAAAATGAAATACCATACCGGCAACCACACGCAGCGCGTTGTCATAAACTCTATTTCCTCGTCGGTGATGATAACATTACGCATATAGTCGACCTGCTGCTGAAGGAGTTTGTCGAAACCTTCAGGATATACAGTGTTGTTGCGGTCGATGAATGTGTATTCGACCTCTGCACGCGGATACTGCTGCATGATGTAATACTGACAGGAGAAAGTATATAGGTCGTTGTCAGTGAAGTGGTTAATGATTTGTTTCATCTGTTTGAATTTATTGTTATCTGGCAGCTGCGCATGGTTTCGAGCGCTGCGTCATGTTTCGCAGGCGTAACTCCTGCACAGCAGGTAGCATCGACCGCTATTGGCACTTCAGGCATGTTCGCCTTCAGCAGTAGGGCGTTGCTGACGACGCAGATATCGGTACACAGACCGATGAGTTCAATCTCTTCTACTTCTTCGCCGCGTAGCATTTCTGCAAGCATGGTGCTGCCGAAGGTCGGTTTATTGATGATTGTGGCTGACTTCTCTTCCAATGCAGCAGCGACAGCAGGGGCAATCGCCCAGCCTTCTGTACCTTCAATGCAATGGTCAACGGGTAGGAAACGACCTTCCTGTGTATCAAGATAGTTCTTCGGGTGGGTGTCGCGTGTGGCGATTATGATGCCGTCCCAGTGTCTTATCTTGTCTACTACTGCAGGAACGATGCCTGCAGCCTCTTTAGTGCCAAGGCTGCCGTCTATGAAGTCGTTCTGCATATCTACAACAACAAGTACTTTCATGAGTGTTAATTTACTGATATAAGTCGGTCTGTTCTCTTGACTACGGTTCCGTTACGTTGAAAGGATTGCGTCGTGCATTATGCGCCGCCTGTCGTGCCATGTCGGCTGTGGCGTCGTCAATGGTGTCAGGGTGGTAAGTCAGTCGTGTGGCTTTCTTCTTCAGAATAGCCTCAAACCATGTGCAGGCTGCCGTGTAGCGACCAATGTTATAGTCAAGGTGATAGCCGTCGCGGTTCATGGTGTCGCCCAGTGGAGTGGCACGCATATTCTGAATGGCAGTACCGCTCGGCACGATGAAGCGTATATCCGGATGATTGGCAAGCGCTGCCTTGGAGGCTTCTATGATGCTGTCGTACATCGTTTTCTGGTTTCGTCCATAGTACACGAATCCGCTGTGAGTAGAATCGCCGGAGTATGCCCACGTCATGTGGAAGCCTAACTTCATCCTATCGTTCGTTGCCAGCGATTTCACGTAAGCAATGAGATTGGTTAGAAACGGCTCATAGGTGTCGGGATTACCTGAATCCTGGCTTACCTGCTGCAGCGTGATGTAGTCCCACGACTCGTCGGTGATGATGCTTTTCAGCGTCTGGTGATGACGGTTGTATTTCTTTCCTTGTATTATCTTGCGGTATTCAAAACTGTTGCCATCACTCATCGCCTCTTTCCAATGTGACTCCAGACCCTGACCGCCGCGATAGGCGTTGCCGATGATCAGCTCGTAGCCGGCATCTTTGCCTAAATCATAAAGATATTGCTCGACGGCGTCCTCGGAGAAGGAATTGCCGATGGCAAGAATACGTATTACTTTCGTTGCGTTGGCATTGCTAATGGCAAGCACTAAGAAGGTGATAAGAATAAACAGTTTTCTCATGTCGTTGTTATTTTATAATTTTTGCAGTATGATCGTTCCGGTCATTTTCTCGTCGCTTACGTAAAGGAGAAACCTCAATGCTCCACAGAGCCTTTCTGCGCCATGAGTTTAAAGCGGTTTTATACGGTGTGATGTCGAATGTGGCGTAGTTGCTGTATCGCATCCGAATCATTCCCGGCATTGACTGCAGCATCGTTCTGTGGTGTGGGATTGTAAGGAGTCTGTGCAAACATAGTCTGGCACATTAAGATTGTAATGATAAGTGAGAATAGTTTGGTCATCTTTATTGTCAGTGATTTTGTTGATGGGGTTGGTGACAGTTGGACTTTTACGTATTACAACATTACGTATACAAAAG